>JAYVHC010000362.1:0-4384 GCA_043771575.1 Planctomycetia bacterium | reverse complement strand
CGGTATTCCGCTCACGGTTTCGATGCGCGATCAACAAGGGACGGTCATTGCCACGAAAGAAGCAACCACCGACCGATTTGGTGCATGTGAAACGAGTTTTGAACTGCCCAAGACCATCGGTTTGGGACGCTTTCAATTCGATTTGACGTCATCGACCGCAGGTGGGATTCAATCCTCTTTGGCGATTCGCGTCGAAGAGTATCGCAAGCCGGAATTCGAAGTCAAAGTGCTGGCTCCGGATAAGCCTGTCGCGCTCGGCGAAACCGTCGAAGCCCGCATTCAAGCCAAGTACTACTTCGGTTCGCCCGTTACCGAAGCCGACGTTACGGTTCGAGTTCAGCGCAGCACGTACATTGACAATTACTATCCGATCGGACGTTTCGACTGGTGCTATGGGCCTGGCTATTGGTGGTTCGCCGAAGACTACGCTTGGTATCCAGGTTTTTACAAGTGGCGTGGCTGCTGGGCCCCGCATCCACCTTGGTGGCCAGGTTTTGGTCAAGAACCCGCCGAAATTGTGTTAGAGCAAGAACTCAAGCTCGACGCCGCCGGTGAAGCGAAGATCAAGATCGATACGGCGATCGCCAAAGCGATTTATGGTGATGAAGATCACAAGTACACGATCTCAGTCGAAGTGCGGGACGCGTCGCGTCGCACGTTGACTGCTGAAGGCAGCGTGATTGCCGCCCGGGAAGCATTCAAGATCTATTCATGGGTGGATCGCGGCTATTACAACGTCAAAGATAAAATCGCCGCCAATTTTCACGCCAAAACGCTCGACGGTACCGCTATCGAAGCCAGCGGAAAATTGGATCTATTGCGAATCAGCTACGCCGCTGATGGAAAACCGACCGAGCGGATTGTTGATACTTTCGAAGCCAAGACGAATGCCGAAGGCTTGTTCACACAAGTGCTGGAAGCGGGCGCGGCGGGCCAGTATCGGCTGCGGTTGCGATTAGCGGACAAAGCGGGCCACGAAGTTGAAAACGGCTATATCTTCACGGTCCGCGGTCGTGCGGCCGAGGGCGGTCAATTTAGATACAACGGGCTGGAGTTGACGACCGACAAACGTGAGTACGCGGCTGGCGAAACTGTGAAGTTAATGCTAGCCGCCGATCGCGCTGAATCTCAGGTGTATCTGTTTGTTCGCCCATCAGCCGGCGTCTATCAGACTCCGAAGTTGATCCCCTTACAAGCGAAATCAGCCGTGGTTGAGATCGCTGTCGCGGAATCGGATCAACCCAATTTCTACGTCGAAGCGTTTACCGTTTATGACGGCGAACTACATCACAAGACTCGCGAGATCATCGTTCCGCCCGCAAACCGAACGCTGAACGTGAAACTGACCGCGGACAAGAAGGAGTATCTGCCGGGCGAAGAGGCCGAAGTGGATTTATTGGTTACGGATGCAACCGGCAAACCGGTATCGGGCTCATGCTTGATCGCTGTCTACGATAGTTCGCTCGACCAAATCGCCAGCGATGTACTTCCGCCCGATATACGCGAGTTCTTTTGGAAATGGCGACGCAATCATTACCCACAACAGCGTTCGAACGTCGATCAACCGACCTATCCCATTGCGATCAACGGCGTTCCTACCATGAGCCCACTCGGTCGATTCGGGCATAGTCAAGCCGATGACTTTGACAGCCGGGATCGAAAGGACGGCGGGGATCGAAAGAGTTTGGTGAAGGAGAAACAGCTTGGCTTTGGCGGGCGCGGTGGCGCGAATTTGCGAATGGAGGCGATGTCGGCCCCTAGGGCTGGCGGCGCAATGTTGATGGAAGCAGCGGGCATGGGGGGCGGTGGAGAACTCGCGAGTCTCAAGAATGAAGCTGGCGGAGGCGCCGCACCGCAAGGCCCGAAACCGGTGGTTCGCAAAGACTTTGCCGACTCGGCGCTCTGGTTGGGCAACTTGGTCACCAACGCCCAAGGTCGCGCCCACGCAAAGTTCAGAATGCCTGACAACTTGACGACCTGGAAGATTAGCGGCTGGGCGGTTGGAGCGAAGTCGGAGGTGGGTTCGGTCGAGCTGAGAGTCGTGACGCGCCGCAATCTGTTGGTGCGGCTGCAGGCTCCGCGATTTTTGGTTCAGCGCGACGAAGCGGTCCTCTCGGCTATCGTCAATAACGACTTTGCGACCGATAAACAAGTTCGAGTCCGATTGGAAATTGATGGCGGGACGCAACTGGAGCTGATGCCTGGTATCGCCGAAGAGCAGATCGTGCAAGTTAAATCCCACGGTCTAATTCGCGTCGACTGGCGCACGCGAGCAATAGCAGAAGGCGATGTGAAGTTGCGTGTTTCCGCGATCGCTGATGACGCATCGGATGCGGTTGAACAGTCGTTACCAATCTTGGTTCACGGATTCTTGAAGACCGATGCGTTTGCTGGTACGGTACGTCGCGAAAAGGACAATTCCAAAGTGACGTTGATTGTGCCGGCGGAACGACGGGTGGAGCAGTCGGAGTTGGTCGTGCGAGTTAGTCCGACGTTGGCGATGGCGATGATCGATGCGATACCGTTCTTGGCGGAGTATCCCTACGGATGCACCGAACAAACGTTGAATCGCTTTCTTCCCACGGTGCTCACACAACGTGTTTTGCTCGATCGCAAAATTGATTTAGCGAAGCTGAAGCAGAGCCGCAATAACTTGAATGCTCAGGAGCTTGGCAATCCCGATGCGCGCCGCGCGCAATGGCAACGCTTTGACCGCAACCCTGTTTACGATCGCGAACTCGTCGACGACATGGTCGCTAGCGGTGTCCAGCGCTTGACGAACATGCAAAACGGCGATGGCGGCTGGGGATGGTTTAGCGGTGCGGGCGAAGTCAGCTACGCACATACAACGGCAACCGTTGTGCGAGGATTGCAGATTGCTGTTCAAAACGAAGTGCCGATTGTGCCTGATGTAATTGTCCGTGGTGTTGCCTGGTTGGAGCAATATCAGAATTCTGAGCTGCAGAAATTGAAAAATGCGGCTTCCAAGGCAATGCCGTACAAAACGCAGCCGGACAATACTGACGCGTTTGTCTTTCATGTGCTCGCGCTCGCCGACCGCGTCAATGCAGAAATGCAACAGTATCTGTTTGACGGTCGTCAGCACCTGAGCGTCTATGGAAAATCGCTGCTCGCATGGTCAACGCATCAAATCGGGAACGTCGAACAGACCGACATGCTGCGCCAAAATATTGAGCAGTTCTTAGTTGAAGATGCTGAGAACGAGACCGCTTACTTGCGCGACGAGACTTCTTGGTGGTATTGGTATGGCAGTCAGATTGAAGCCACTGCGATGTACCTCAAGCTGCTGGCAGCTCAAGATCCGCAAGGTCAAGTCGCTCCTCGGTTGGTCAAATATCTGCTGAACAATCGCAAGCACGCGACTTACTGGAACAGTACGCGTGACACCGCTCTCGTAGTGGAAGCATTCTCGGATTACTTGAAAGCGACCGGTGAAGGAGCCGCGACGGTGACCGCTGAGGTCTGGCTGAGCGGCAAGCGTGTGGGGCGAGTGGAGTTCACTCCGGAGAATCTGTTCACCGTGGACAACACGATCGCCATTAGCGGTGCTGCGGTTCCGGTCGGCGAACAACAACTGGAGATTCGTCGGGTTGGTGATGGCCCGCTCTATTGGAACGCCTATTCTACCAACTTTACGATGGAAGAAGAAATTAAGCCTGCCGGATTGGAAGTGAAGATCGAGCGCCGCTACTATACGCTCACACCGACTCAAAAAGATCTGCGTTTGCCCGGCAAGAATGCTGGCGTAGTTGACACTCAGCGGGCCGGATTCGAACGTGTGCAGTTAAGTGACTTGGACGAAGTTGCCAGCGGCCAGTTGGTTGAGGTCGAGTTGTTAGTTGAGAACAAGAACGATTACGAGTACTTGTTGATCGAAGACAACAAACCCGCTTGTCTCGAAGCGGTCGACACGCAGAGCGGCTATTTTTACGCGGCGGGCTTAAGTATCTATCGCGAGTTGCGCGACAAGAAAGTCGGCTTGTGCATTCGTTGGCTCCCGCGCGGCAAGTATTCCATTCGTTACCAGTTGCGGAGCGAAGCACCGGGGACATTCACAGCTTTGCCTGCCAAGATCGAAGGCATGTACGCGCCTGAGTTGGTCGGTAACTCAGCCGATTTCGACGTCCAAGTGATCGAGGGCCGTTAGTCTTCTTCCACCAAGTCCACCAGCGAGCTTGCCAAGACCATTCGCTGCCCCATCGATACCGCCAGCCATGTCACGAAAGTTTTTATTGAGGTCGCCGGTTGTTTTTTCTGATTGACCATCCAATTCAGCGAGCTTGGTCCTGAATTCCTCTTCACGGTCCATCAACTCATCGAATCCACTCGCAGCCTTGCCAAGTTCATTTGGCAATTTTCCTAG
>JAYVHC010000361.1:0-2793 GCA_043771575.1 Planctomycetia bacterium | reverse complement strand
ACAAACCCGGAATCTGCCCTTCGCTATCGGCGAACTTGTCGATCTGAACACCGACTTTGTCGAGCAGCGTTAAATGTAGATTTGCCAGCGGAGTAGTTTGTTCGAGCTTTATGTGACGACCGCCCTGCATCTTGCCAGCCGCGCCGCCCGCAACCAAAATCGGCAGGTTCTTGTGGTCGTGCAAGTTAGGATTGCCCATACCGCTGCCATAGAGATACAGCGAATGGTCGAGCAACGTACCGCCGGCTTCGGGGGTGGCTTGCAGCTTCATCAAGAAATCAGCGAATAGGGAAACGTGAAAACGATTAATTAACGCGACTTTTGCAACTTTTTCTGGATCGTTGCCGTGGTGCGTCAGCGGATGATGGGGATCGGACACACCGATCTCTGGATAAGTTCGATTGCTGGTCTCTCGAGCCAATTGGAAGGTGATGACGCGGGTGATATCGCCTTGCAAAGCCAACACCTGCAAATCGAACATCAATCTGGCATGTTCCGCATAAGCGGCCGGGACACCGATCGGCCGGTCGAGGTCAGGCAGTGGATTTTCTGCGACGCTCGCTTCCGCTTGTTGAATGCGGCGCTCAACTTCGCGAATGGTCTGCAGGTACTCATCGACGCGATTGCGATCCTGCGCACCGAGCTGCTGGCCCAGTCGTGTAATTTCCGACATCACCGAGTCCAGCAAGCTTGCCCGCTTCTCCAGGGCTTCGCGACGCTGAGCCATGCTGCCTCCATCGCCGAACAGATTCTCAAACACAATCCGCGGATGGGCCTCCGAAGGGAGCGGCGTTGTGGGCGATGACCATGACAAATTATTCTGATAAACACAGGCGTATCCGTTGTCGCACTGGCCAACCGTCGACAACAGATCCATCGACAACTCAAGCGAAGGTAACTGCGTATCCAAACCGATTTGCTGAGCAGCGATTTGGTCGGCGGTTGTTCCTAAATAGTAGTCCGTGCTTTCTGTCAACTTCGCGCGGGCGGCACTTAAGAAAGCAGCATTGGAGGTCGCGTGCGTTCCGGGATAAGCGTTTTGCAACTCCAGGTTGCTGATCACCGTCACATGCGACTTGATCGGTGCCAGTGGCTCCAAAGTTGGCGATAGTTTATCCAGCGTTACACCTTCCGGCGTCCAGCGAGTAACGTCGCAGCCCATCGGCATGTAGATAAATCCAAGCCGGCGCAAGCTGGCCGGATTGGCGGGCGTAGCGGCTTCAGCCGTCATCGCCGGGATCATGGCGTCGAGTAGCGGCAGGGAAAGAGCGGTCCCCAAACCTCGCAAAAAAGTCCGTCGTGGTAGGGCTCGTTTCATCACGATCATTCTGAGGTCCTCATCAAGAACGGTGTGCTTTTCGTGATGCCAACGATGAGCGACGAAAACCGATAATTCGGCGAACTACCGTGCAAGCCAACGCGGGTCGCATCTGCCGGATGCGACCGAGCATCCTCAACAATCTTGCGAACCGCTGGCGCATCGGCATGCGTCAAACTGCGTCCGATCGCAAACATCAATAATCTCTCGCTTAGTGTACTCGCAAACAACTCGGGGCGTTTGACCAACGCTTGCTCAAGCTCAGTTACACCAGCGAACTCGACACCGCCCAGCACTTGCCCGCTGGCATCGATAGGCTGGCTAAATTCAGTCGTGCGCCATCGCCCGACCGCATCATAATTTTCCATCGCAAAACCAATGGGGTCCATCAAATTATGACAGCTGGCGCAGGCTGGCTGGGCGCGATGCTCCGCCAATCGCTCCTTGATCGGCAGGGAAGCGGAAACGGTGTTGTCTTTCAGTGCCGGGACATCAGGCGGAGGGGGGGCGGGGGGCGCGCCGATGATATTCTTGAGAATCCAATGACCGCGAATCACCGGTGAAGTGCGTGTCGCATACGAAGTCACGGTAAGAATACTGCCGTGCCGCAACAGCCCACCGCGATGGGTCGATGCATCCAATTGTACTCGTCGAAACCGCGAACCGTAGATGTGAGGGATCTCGTAATGCTTTGCCAGTCGCTCGTTCAGAAAAGTGTAATCGGCATCGAGCAAGTCCGTGACACTGCGATCTTCGCGCAGGATGCTAGCCACAAACATCTCAGTCTCTTGCCGAAACGATTGCCGCAAGTTGTCGTCAAAGTCTGGGAATTGGCGCAGGTCAGGCGTGATCGAATTCAAGTTGCGAAGGTATAACCACTGGGCTGCGAAGTTATCGATCAAATTGCTCGATCTCGCATCCGCCAACATTCGCCGCGTCTGTTCTTCCAGCACATTCGGTTGATGCAACGTGCCGCGTTCTGCCAGTTCAAGCAACTCGTCATCCGGCAGACTGCTCCACAGGAAAAACGACAGACGTGAAGCCAACTCGATGTCGCTGATCCTATAAACGGTGTCGGCCGCAATTGATGAAGGTTCAAGTTCGATCCGCAGCAAGAAATTAGGATTCACCAAAACAGCGCTTAACGCCGATTCGATACCGCTCTCAAAATTTCCCGTTGCGCGCGCTGCCGCATAGAACTTCATGGGCTGAACGAGATCCTCCGATTGAATGGGTCGACGGTACGCGCGCCGGATCAAGTGCGATACGATTTGCTGTGCACAATCAGGCTCTTGGTCCGCCTTTTTTGGCTGTGAAATCAGAATGCGATTTCGACTGGGTGTGCTTTGCTCAGGTGTAATTGCGAGTGCTTTTGTAAATGGTCCCGCGAGGGAGACTTGATACACGGCCGGCGACAGTCTGGGGTGGCGGTGCATGTTGAAATGCGCCGCGTAGGGCTCGCGTTTGGTTTCGAG
>JAYVHC010000360.1:0-7451 GCA_043771575.1 Planctomycetia bacterium | reverse complement strand
CAAAACGGCCGATCGAGGGGTTCGTCTGCAACCCATTGATACGCCAAATGGCTTGTATTTGGTAGCCCTAGGACTCTAGAGTTCCGCAAGAGCTCTACCCCAAAGCGGGTTCCGTGTCCTGGTACACAAAAGTTGTTCAGTTGGATCTGGAAGCCAAAGGAATGGTTGAACGAGTTCCTGGTGTCACTCCGCAACGTGTGCGCAAGCAATCACTCTACAGCATGCATCCAGGCTTCGATCGGATGGGCTCGCTCGCAAGCTAAAGAAGCACAGGAATACGATCCTGAGGCACTCGTTGAAAGCCACGGACATTGATGCCGAAGTCAGACATTGGCTCAAAATTGCCTACGAAATGGACGTCACGTGACACACGCCGCAGAAGGATCTGCAGGCCGGGTCACAGAGGCGCTGGCAGGTCGCGGCGGCTGAATGCAACCAAGGCGATGGCGTAAAACACAGTGCCGAGCGCAAGCAATACGCCGGTGATTCCCAGTGGACCAAGGCCCAGTGGCAGCACGTTGGCTGCACTCAAAATCGCCCATCCCGAGTTGTGTTCGACCCTTTGCAATTGCACAATCGCGTCCGGCTGGTAGCAACTGAAGAAAGTCAAGGCCGCGCAAAATCCCGTTGACGCGGAAGATTTACTTAGCAGGAACAGCAGCAGCTGTATGACGTACAAACTGATGACGATGCCGATGGTACGCCAGCGAAAACGATCGAAGGCACTGCACATGACGCTGAACGAAAGTACGACAAATCCGAAGCCGAATAAATTGAGAATTGCTGGCAGGTACAAGTTCGCGTCGATTCGGTCGCGAAGTGGGATGAGGACCGTCTTTGAATTGCCAACTTGTATCGGGACTTTCATGGGCACGAATGGAATGGATAACTCAATCTTGGGCGTAATCGTCTCTTTCACCGAATTGGTTTGGATGCCGAGAAACAGCCCCAGCCACACGCAACCGCACAGCCCTAGGAGGCCGGCGACGCATACCGCCGCATGCAGGCTCATCAATCGCACTCGACCTATGGGCAGCGAAAGCAGCAACTCCAAAGTGCCACGATTAATTTCGCCGCTGACAACATCGGATCCCCGAGCGATGGACCATACTAGCACACATAAAATCAATACAGGTTCGTCGAAGGTCATAGCGATGCTACCCGCGTAGGTTAACAACTGAGAAAGCGGCACAGGCGAGAATTTTTCGAATGGCTTGAGTTGGTCCAAGAAAACTTCGAAACGCTGCAATTCGAACTGGCAGACTATCCACACACGAACCCAACCAAACAGAATCAGCATCGCGGCGCAGGCGCTCCATAACAGCAGCGATTCGTTGATGTACTTCTTCAGTAGTAAGCGGATCATGCTGGCGATCCACTCATTATCGGAATACTCTGCGGTCGGCTAGGCGCATGAAAGCGTTCGTACAGTGCGCGCACGCCTGCATTGTCGATAGTCAGATCTTCCAAACCGGTGCGCGCTAACCAGCCGAGCCACTGTGTCGGCGGGCCGCTGAGTTGCAATTCGAGGTGCGTTCCATGGAAGCGGGAGAATTCGACAAAGCTCAGCGACGTCAAATCCGCGGTTAGAATCGATGCATCACCTACAGTTCGCCCGCGGACAATGTGCAATTGCCTTAACTTGTGTAGATCCGTCGTTCCCACAACTCGGCCTTGTTTGAGAATGGCTACTTCATCGCAGGTGCCTTCAATGTCACTAAAAATGTGCGACGAAAGTAGGATGGTGCGCTGGCCATTGTGGATCTCACGGATAAGCATCACTACCTCGCTACGAATGGTTGGATCCAAATTCGCAGTGGGCTCGTCGAGTACGACAACGGGTGCATCGGAACCAAGCACAATGGAAATCGCTAGTTTTTGACGCATCCCAGTGGACATAAACATGACTCGGCGTGACAAATCCAATTCAAGCCGTTTAGCAATTTTGAAGGAGTTTGCCAACGATCCGTAATACTGAAGCCCGCTGAAAAGCTCGAGTGCATCGCGGCCTCGCATGGTGCGATAGAGTCTCGCTTCACCGGGCAAATACGAGACTTGTTGACGAACTTGAACACTCTCAGACGCACAGTCAAACCCCATTATTTTTGCACTACCGCTGGTTGGACGCAGAAAGCCGAGTAGCGTGCGCAGCAAAGTCGTCTTGCCTGCACCATTAGGACCCAGCAAGCCGAACACGGTGCCTTGCTCGATGGTCAAATCGCACTCGACCAATGCATCAACTGAGCGATAAATTTTAGAAAGCCGTCGGGCTTCAATTGCGAGTACCGTCAATTTGCACCTTATATCGCGGGGCGGCACCAAAATCGCCATGTGCGTTTAGTGTAGCTTCGCGACAACCCGCATTGATGCGCGAACAACTGTGGTATAGGAGTAGAGCAATTGTCCCAATTGCTCCCCAAAACGATTGGGACAATCGTTTTACACTCAAAGCGTTCCACGCGAAAAGCTAATCTGGGCAATGCCTCAGGACGTGAGTTTAGCAGATTCTGGGCGTTGCAGAGTTTTAGACGTCGAGGCTAAACGAACCGCCAGACGCGAAATCGTCGGAATCGCCGTAGTTAGAACTGATGGGTGCGGGCAGGTGAGTGCGCAGAGGCGTAATCATCGGAATAGGGGGGGCGCAATCATCGGAAACAGGCTTTTGCAGCAGAAGCTGCCAAGTTTCCGCCTCATAGGCTAACAAGTCTTTGAGGCAAGCGAGTCGATCGAGATCGCGTGTCTGTTCAACTTCGGAGAGCATTTTCAGTAGGAAAAGATAGAAATCTGCAACTTTGGCGCTTGCGGGGTTGCCATTGGCGACACCTGATAGCAATTCACCAAGTATGTCGCGTATGCGCACAGACCATTGATCGCCCAGGGCAATTTGACCGTCGCGCCATAGCGTCTCAACACCTTCGCAGAGTTCTTTCGCGCGGGTGATCAACATCCATCGCAAGCGAATGGGCGAGGCGGTAAGCACTTCTTGTTGCAGATACGGATTGTTATCGCGATCTTCATCCAGCATGTCGGGATTCCAATGACGCCAAGAATGAAATTGCAAGCGCAGATTTCCGTTATCGTTCTTTAGATCGCGAATTCCGAAGCGCAATAGATTAAAGTAGAGGGTGTTGGCCGATTGCTGTTCCGATTGTATGGGTTAGGCAACGCCCTGCGAGTACTCAGGGGCGGTCTCAATCGTGTGCTAAAGCAATTGAGACAATTGCTCTACTCTGACTGTATTTTTGAATGTTAGTGTTCGCATGAAGCCATCCATACAAAGTCCTCAGAATCCGCAGATCAAGCAGGTCATGAAATTGCGGGACGCGAGCACGCGTCGCGAAACCGGCTACTTCATCATTGACGGAGCTCGGGAAATAGAACGAGCGTTGGCGGACGATTATCCGATTGATTGCCTTTATTTTTCTGGCGAAGATACTTCGCTATTTGAAGGATTGCTTGACCGTTTGCAGCCCGAGCAACTGCAACCGGTGTCGTCTGCCGTGATGCGGAAGCTTGCCTATGGCGACCGCGAATCGGGATTGGTGGCTGTGGCAAAGGCACCCACGCTGGAGATAGGTCGACTGCAGTTTGCAAGTAAAAGGCCGCTTATTCTTGTACTTGACGGGATTGAAAAACCAGGCAATCTCGGAGCTTGTTTACGTACTGCGGCGGCAACTGGCGCGGACGCGGTGGTTCTGACGAATCCCATTTGCGATGTTTTCAATCCGAATGCGATTCGCGCCAGTCGCGGGTGTTTATTTAGCGTTCCGTTAGCAGTCGCGACCAGCGACGAAGTGCTGCAGTTGTGTACGCGGTTGAAAATTCCTGTTTACACGGCGCGGGTTGACGGTGAAATAGATTTTTGGAAAGCCGATTTTCGCAGCGGGGGGGCGATAGTACTCGGCAATGAGGCGGCGGGATTGCAGCATGGCTGGAGTACTTCGATGTGCACGTCGATTGTGATCCCGATGCGTGACGATACAGACAGCCTAAACGTTTCGATCAGCGCAGCAGTGACCTTGTACGAAGCGGTAAGACAACGGCGCAGGGTGTGAATCGCACGAAGTAGGCCAAGGCTACCTCCAAAGTTTGACCGCACGCATTGTTGCGTGTAGATTTTAGACACGGAGCAACTCGATGAGTCTTACTTACTTCAAACGATACCGGATGGAATTGCGGCTGGACCGCGTGCAGCTGGACAGTATTGCGGTACCGGAAGGGTTTGCGATGCTGCCGTGGTCCCCTTCACTGATCAATCATCATGCGGCGGTTAAATTTGCGAGCTTCAATCGCGAAATTGACACGCATGTTTTTCCTTGTTTGGGTGAGAAAGATGGCTGCAAGCATCTAATGCGCGAGATCGTCAATCGGGGAAATTTCATTGCCGAAGCAACTTGGCTGGCGGTTCGGCAGAACGATTTCAACCACGAGCTTCAGGCCTGCGGGACGGTGCAGGGTCTGTTAGCGTCGCCACGCGAAGGAGCTATCCAGAATTTGGGGGTTCACCCCGACTGCCGCAACCTAGGCATCGGTAAGACTTTGCTTTTGCATTCGTTACGAGGATTTAAGGAAGCGGGTTGTATGTTTGCGAACTTGGAGGTAACGGTTCAAAATTCCGCAGCTATTCGGCTGTATGAACGTTACGGATTTCAGAAAGTGGAAACGTTATTTAAAGTATCCGAAGTTCAGTACGCGTAAGCAGCTCTACTCCGAGCCGGTATCAACATCAAGCTGTGCGTTATCGGTAGGTTCTTCGATTTCGCGGATCAGTTCACTGATCTCTCCTTGCAGTACCAAAAAGGTCTGCCAAGACTTTGCATCTAAGATGACTTTACGCGTGTCCTCCTGTTCCACACCGCTCTCAAGCAGGGCGCGCAAACCCGTATGCAGGTGATCGAGCAACTCTCGCAGCTCAGCCGCTTGACCGGGTGAAAGCCCTCTAGGAATTGCAATCTCATGATGCGAGCTGCTTGAGGAACGAGAGGCTATTAAGCCAGTGCTATACTCGATATCAAGCGATTCAACGTCGCCCTTATCGCCGTGGAAGACATCGCTGCGAACACTGGTGGTTGGATTGTCGCTATACCACTCGGCAATCTGTTCGCGGGTACCGACCAAAATCACACTGCGTCCGATCGCTATCGTGTCGCCGTAGCGCAAGATCTTTAGATTGCAGGGATGGCCGTTAACACGAGTACCATTGGTACTCTCGAGATCCGTGACAACGAGGCGCCCGTCATCTTCTTGAATCTTCACATGAAAGCGACTGACGCGTTCATCGTTCAATTGGATTGTATTACCCTCTTCACGACCGATGGTCATGGGAGTTTTTAATTCGCGAAATATACGCCCTCGATCCGCTCCAGAAATTACTCGCAACGTCAACTTGTGCATCGAGGTATAAATCCTGTAGCTTGCAAGGCATTGGGCGGAAGAGTTTTTCTGTTACTCAATTGAAAAGGCTGGGCAGAACCAACTCAATCGCTTTTGCAGTCATTGGGCTCGCCACGGCTGAATGACTAGAATCTCCTCCATTGTGAAACAAAGCTGGAAGAATGGCAACTGCTAAGCATTGTGCTAGATCGAAAAACAATGGGTCGGATCGAAAAAGTCTACCTGCCATCCTTAAGTCGGTCGCCGAGGAAGCGATCGAGTTCTGGGATGTCGTAGATCCGCTGCGCCGTCTTGTCGACATCGTATTCAACCCGCCGAAATGTCACGTAAGGCTCTTCCAGGATCACATAACAGCTTCGCCAATCGCCATCACGGGGTTGCCCCACGGAGCCGACGTTGACCATGACTTTGTCGTCGGTTAGTCGAAAGCGGTAGCTAATTTCGTCGGGACGGAGGAATTTCATCTCTGACGTAAAAACGCCGGGAACGTGCGTGTGACCTTGAAAGCACGTGCGTTGAATCATCGAAAACAGTTTCTCCATTTTGCGACGATTGTACACGTCCTCTGGGAAAACGTATTCGTTGATTGGGTTGCGCACCGAGCCATGAACGAACATGATTGGGCCTTCACGACGCGTCCGTGGCAGGTGAGCCAGGAATTCAAGGCGACGGAAACATTTTTCCGGAGTGTCGCCGACTTCCATTTGCTGACGCGTCCAGAGGATGGCTTGTTCGGCGGCATTGCTAAAGCCTTCAGGTTCGAAGAGTGCGGCGAGGTCATGATTGCCGAGAATACAAGCGTCAAAACCAGTCACAATGTCAAGGCAGGCTTGCGGGTCAGGGCCGTAGCCGATGATATCCCCCAAACAGACGATCTGCTCGCATTCTTGCTGCTTGATATCTGTCAGTACGCTTTGCAACGCTTCCAGGTTGCCGTGAATATCGCTTACAATTGCCCGTCGCACCAATTTACTCCACAAGCTTCTAGGAGGCGGGGCGAACCCGCAGAATTCAAATGTCGTGGTGCTCGGCCACTGCGTGTGCGCGACTTACCGGCCGCTGCGCAGTCGATCTCCCAGCATGTTGTCGATATCTGGAATCGAATATATCTTTCTAATCGTCGACTCAAAGTCGTATTCGAGACGACGAAATTCGATTTCAGATTTTTTGTCGTCCATAATCACGTAGCAGGCTCGTCGGTCTTCGTCTCGTGGCTGGCCAACGGAGCCAACGTTGATCATCAGTTTTTCGCCCTCCAGACCAAAATGGTAATTACACTCGTCGGGTGTAATGAACTCAGCGTCCATTGTAAACACTCCGGGCATGTGTGTATGGCCTTGAAAGCACAGTAAACCGACTCGATCGAACAGCATCTTCAAACGACCAGAATCGTAGACGGTTTCCGGAAAAACATATTCGTTCGTCGTATCGCGAGGCGATCCATGGACATACATTATGTCGTCTTCACGCTGTGCCTTGGGCAATTCACTTAGAAAATCCCAGCGTCGATTGATGCCCGATGGGCCGCCTGGGCCACGATCCAATTCGTCGCGTGTCCAATAAATTGCACGTAAAGCAACGGGATTGAACGAGTCCGGGTCGAAAAGCGCCGCTTGGTCGTGGTTTCCAAGAATCGTGAAGGCGCATTTGTGCATGACTAGGTCCAAGCATTCGCAAGGATTCGGACCGTAACCCACCACATCGCCCAAACAGACGATGCGCTCGACCTTCTGTTCACGAATGTCGGCGAGTACGGTGGTCAACGCTTCGAGGTTGCCGTGAATGTCACTGATCAATGCTTGCCGCACAAAACCTCTCCGACGGAGCTATTTCCACAATTATTTAACGCGCGTACGCTGGGCTACCATCCGCTGCCAAAGGTGCGGATATTGTAGGTTGTACTGTTGTTGAGTTTCAAGGACGTATCAAACGGCGAACTTTGCCCATGAGGGAGTTTCGTCGCTTTCCGCAGGAATCTTCCCACGATTTAGAAATTGTAGCTTATTGATGACAAATCTGGCGATCGAATGCTCCGGAACGGCGGGAAGTGTTGCCCT
>JAYVHC010000359.1:0-3550 GCA_043771575.1 Planctomycetia bacterium | reverse complement strand
TCAAAAAGTCTCGCGGTTTTGCCTAGGGACGAGTGTTAAGCATCGCCGGGAAAACAACTGTCCATTTTCGCTGTCTGCAATCACGTCGGAAGGCGTTGGCTACTATAATGGTCGGCAAATAGGTTCTGCACGCTGTTTAGATAACGGGTCCGTTCGCAGAACCGAATGGTTTCTTCATTTTTCGATTGGAATGGCTAAATGATGCGATTCTTATCAGTTTTCGTAACGATTTCCGTCGGTTTGCTCGTTCAGCCGCGTTTGGGTTGTGCGGTGGAACCGCCGCAGTTTCGAGTACATCTGCTGAACGCTGAATCCGAGTTCAGCGCGGCGACCGCGATCGATATGAACAGCGATGGGAAATTGGACATCGTGTGCGGTGCGTTTTGGTATGAATCGCCATCATGGACCAAGCACCTGTTTCGCGAAGTAAAAAAAATCAATGGACGGTTCGATGATTACTCCAATCTGCCAATGGATGTCGATCGTGATGGGGACTTGGATATCGTTAGCGTCAACTATCGCAGTAAGAGTATTTACTGGTGCCGCAATCCAGGGAAGCAGAATGAAGGAAAATTGTGGTCAACAGAGCTGATTGATGAACCAGGTGCGAGCGAGACGGGGCGGTTAGTGGATATCGATGGCGACGGGCAATGGGACGTTTTGCCCAATGGGGCTACCTTCGCGGCTTGGTATGAGTTAGGCCCGAAAACGGCTGCAACGAACGACCAGCTCTTTATCAGACACGATCTGCCGAACGAAGCGATGGGGCATGGGATTGGAGCGGGGGATTTCAATGGCGATCACCGAATGGATATTGTGACGCCCAATGGTTGGGCTGAGGGTCCGACCGATCCTCGCCACGGGCGTTGGATTTGGCATGCCGAGTTCAAATTGGCAAGAGACTGCGGGTTGCCAATTTTGTGTGCGGATGTCGATGGCGATGGAGATACGGATTTGATTTGGGGGCGTGGTCATAACATCGGACTTTACTGGACCGAACAAGTGGGTGCGACGGAGAGTCAGTTTACGGTACAGGCGGATCTGGTGTCGGCTTGGTCGCAGGTAGCAGAACATTGCGAGCAGCGAAAATGGAAGACACATGCGATCGATACCAGTTGGTCAAATTCCCATACTTTGATGCTGGCAGATATCGATGGCGATGGCCGCGATGACTTGGTGACTGGAAAGCGCTTTTTGGGTCATGAAGGAAAAGATCCAGGCGAGAACGATCCGTTGCAAACTCAGTGGTACGCGTTTGATAGAAAAACGAAGACCTGGTTGCGTAATACGATCTCCTTTGGTGGAACGTGCGGCATCGACTTGGATTCGACCTGTGCGGATATCGATCAAGATGGTGATATTGATATTCTGGCACCCGCGCGGTGCGGATTGCATTGGTTGGAGAACATGCGAGTGGATAGAACTCCACTGCCCAACGTTGCACTCGGCACGAGCGACCCATCCTTGAGGAAAACTAATGCGGCGAGTGTGCAATCGAGTAAGTTTTTGCCGAGTTACCTGGATCACATCGACACGAGTTACTACATGGTTGACGGAGAGCGCAAGCCAATTCAAACGGCGCTAGATCACGGCATTCGCCGACAGCACGCGCTGCTGCAAATGGAGCAGGCGATGGGCGAGTTTCCAGAGCCCTCACTGCGGTGCGATTTGGATGTGCAGATCGTGAGTGTTGATGAGACGGAAAAGTACCATCGCATCCAATTGACCTATGTACCTGATCCCGGTGATCGTGTGCCGGCATATTTGTTGATTCCCAAAGAGATTAAGGCACCGATGGCGGCGATGCTCTGTTTGCATCCGACACATTTTGAATTGGGTAAGGCGCAGTTGTTGGGTTTGGGGGGCAAAGTCAGTCGGTGGTATGCGCACGAATTGGCGGAGCGCGGGTTCGTATGTTTGGTGCCGGACTATCCAGGTTTTGCGGATTACAAGTACGACTTTGACGCGAATACAGACCGCTTTGGCAGTGGCACGATGAAAGCGATCTGGAATAATGTGCGCGGCGTGGACTTGCTGGAGAATTTACCATGCGTGAATCGCGATCGCATGGGCGCGATCGGCCATTCGCTTGGTGGACATAACTCGCTTTACTCGGCGGCGTTTGATCAGCGCATTCGCTGTGCAGTGACAAGCTGCGGGTTTAATGCGTTTGAGGATTACTATGGCGGTAATTTGAAGGGTTGGAGCAGTTCGCGTTACATGCCTCGCATCGAGAAATTGTTCCATTGCGATCCAAAGCAGATGCCGTTCAATTTCCCAGAGGTACTGGCCGCGATTGCGCCGCGCGGGTTGTTTGTGTGTGCGCCGGTGAATGACGCGAATTTTGCGGTCATGGGAGTGAAAAAATGCGAAGCAAGCGTGAGGCCGCTATACTCGCTGTTGAATGCTGGGAAAAAATGCGTCTTCGATTATCCGGAGGCTGAGCACGATTTTCCGGACGAAACTCGCACGCGAGCCTATGTATGGCTGGAAGAGCAACTGAATAGTAAGTAGATTGCTGGCAGAATCGCTGGAGTGCAGGCATTAGCCGATGAGCCAATAGAAAATTCTCGCGAGTGGACGGCTAAAGCCTGCACTCCAACGGATGGGAAGCTTTCATGAGTCAAGTCTTTTTCCTGTTGAATCGTGCACACCAAATTAATCGATTGTACGGCACGACGAGCGATAAGAAGATTCAACGTCCGACTGAGAAGAATCTGGCTCGATTGCCAGAGCGGACGCGTGCGCTTTATCACATGCTGGATTCGATTTGCGAAATTGCGAGCCGAGAATCTGTGGGTGAGGAAGCGACGCTTAACGATGCTCAGCGGACGATCTTGGAGGAGTTTGAAAAGTTGGTTGTGCAAGAGCGGTTTTCCGCGGACGAAGCAGTTAAGGACCCTGCGGTTCAAGTAATTCGCGCGATCTATGCCGACGCAGCCTATTTTTCTGGGCTCAAGCCATTACCACAATATACGGAGAAATTTCCTTACGAGTTGCTGTTTCCTAGTTGGCTGAATTTGCTGTCGGCAGTGATGCTGCCTCGCGCGGGAACAACCAATCGAGCTCGTCTGGAGGGCCCGCAGCAAGTCGAACTGTTTCGCTACTTGGCCACGTGTGCGGTCGCAAAGGGCGAGTGCGGCGAGGACTATGTTGGGTTCTTGACATTTATCGCGAGCCGCTTTGATGCTCCGCAGTGTGAGCAGATGTTGCAGCGCGCAGTCGACTTGGTGGCGAAGCATGGCGAGCCGATCGTGCGTACCCTGAAGCGACTTGATGAGTGCACGACCGATGGCAATTTGCTGAAACAACGTTTTGGGGATTATCTGATCGTCAAGTATTCGCGCGACGAGTGGGAAGCGAAAACCGAATTCCCGATTACGGACGAAAGGCCTAGCGTGCGCGCGTTGCCTGCACCCTTAAATAAAAGGCTCGATGAACTCGAGGGCGGGGAAGACTATGATGAGTATTGCAATCTGCTCCATAACGCTGCAGCCGTTGTGTATTCGCACCTGCCGATCAGTATTGAATTCACCATGGCTATGGCGAA
>JAYVHC010000358.1:0-10635 GCA_043771575.1 Planctomycetia bacterium | reverse complement strand
GTGCTCGCCCGAAACAAACATTAGCCATTTTCCATCAGGCGACCACGACGGTGCGAAGTCGAAAGCGTGGCCTGTTTTGATATGCTGCCGATTCGAACCGTCGGCATCGGCGAGGTAGACTTGATAGTTCTCGTGGTAAGAAATCCGCGCGCCATCGGGTGAGCTGCTAAATCCATACGCAAAGCCGTTTGACTCTTTCGTCAAGTCGGTTTTGTTGCGTCCATCGCGATCCATGCGAAATGGTTGGGAGTTTCCGCCAATCAGCGCCGTGAACCCAAGCTTTGTAGGGTCATTCTGCCAGTAGAACAAACCCGCGTTATGGAAACTCACGCGATCCACGGCGGTAACATTTTCTGCTTTACCAGTCGCGATATCAACGAGAAAGGAATCGTAAAGCCAACCCTCGGCCGTGAAGCGGAACGTTTGGTGCTCTTCTTCCCACTGAGCATTCTCATCGCTTTCCCAGCCTCGACCGATAACGGCAGTTTTGCCATCCGGAGACCAGCCAGCAAACTGCGTCCACGAACCGGCCTCGTCGGCCAACTCAGAAGCAATTGGCTTTCGCTGCGTTCCATCAGCTTTGACTACCATCGCCCGGTTCGTGCTACAGTTCGGATGTCGCCCACCCGGCAGATTCGTTCGGTGCTCGTTGTAGCCAATCATCAAGTCGGGCGGATTCTTTTCCTGCGACACTACCGAACTACATAGACTCAGTAGATAAACGATCAAGAGGTATGGGCAGCGGTTTATCATCCGATGGGACTCAAGTTGAAATTTTTTCTACATGCCATTCAATCGGCTCATTTAGCTCATTTATCCGATCAGCCACCAGTTCAGATTATCATTGGAACCACGGCTTTTGGGGATCAAAAAACAATGAATTAGAAAAGTCAAACAGAACGAGCAATATTCTATCAGCCCAGCGTGTTACCAGCCCAGTGCCGCTCTCACGATTTTTGTCGTTATTAGGTAATCAAATCGGTGAGTACACGACCGTGAACATCGGTCAAACGGCGATCGATGCCGTTATTGCGATAGGTTAGTTTAGTGTGATCGATTCCAAGTTGATGGAGGATCGTGGCGTGAATATCGTAGCCCTGGGTCGGGTTGTTTCGATCCAGCGGCTTGTAGCCCCACACATCGCTTTCACCATAAGTGACGCCACCTTTGATTCCGCCGCCGCATAACCAATTGGTGAACACGAACGGATTGTGATCGCGACCCTTACCGGCTTGAGACGATGGCATACGGCCGAACTCCGTGGTCCACAGGATGATAGTATCGTCGAGCATTCCGCGCTGCCCGAGGTCCTGAATGAACGAGGCACAGCCACGCGCCATCCCTAAAGCTAGTGGCCCATGGTCACGTTCGACGTCTTCGTGCGAGTCCCAGTTGCGGCGCGGGAATCCGTTGTCGTTGCCGCTCCAAATCTGCACAAAGCGAACCCCACGCTCAAGCAACCGCCGTGCGGCCAAACACTTTTGACCGAAGTAAAAGGTCTCTTCGTCGGCGTTGATCTCCTTAGCCCAAGTTTGCGGGCCGCGATCGAGTCCATAGAGCTTCATCGCGTGCTCCGGTTCCGTTGAAAAGTCGAGCGCTTCGGGCGCGGCAAGCTGCATCTTGGCGGCGAGTTCATAGCTGCGAATGCGGCCTTCTAGTCGCGGATCCCCCAATCGCTCCGCCGCATGCTCGTGGTTAAGCCGACTCATGAGAGCTTGCGAAGCTTTCTCACCACTTTCCGTAATGTAGGAACCACTGCGATGCGGAAATAGGTCGGCGATCGGTTCACTCCGACCTGGATAGATGATCGTGCCAGCGTGCTGAGCTGGTAAGAACGCGGCATCCCAGTTCTTTACACCGTTCGAGCCAAAGCCGCGATGATCGGGCAATACAACGAAACTCGGTAGATTCTCGTTGATCGAACCGAGCCCATAGCTGACCCAACAACCCGCGCCAGGAAAACCTGGAAGCAAGAATCCAGTCGATTGCTGAAGTGTGGCGGCGCTATGGACGCCCGACTTGCTGACCATGTTGTGTACGAAAGCCATCTGGTCAACGACGGACCCCAGTGGCGCGACGATATCGCTGAGCATCTTACCGGATTCACCATAGGGTTTGAAATCCCAGACCGGTTTCAACCAGGGGCCCAGACCGTTTTGAAACGCTTCGACAGGTTCGCCGAAGTCGCTTGCCTGGCCATGATGCTTTATCAACTCAGGTTTGTAATCGTATAGGTCGATATGGCTCGCGGCGCCTGACATAAAGAACTGAACGACGCGTTTGGCTTTGGCAGGGTGATGAAGGCCACTCGCCAGGCTTTTTGGCTGTCCCTCACTGGCATGTCCCTCACTGGCATGTCTTTCGCTGGCATGTCTTTCGCTGGCCGACAACCTGCCTTCGCTGGCAAGCATCGAAGCGAGTGCAATTCCACCCAAGCCACCGCCTGATTCAAACAGGAATGATCTTCGTGATTGCATGATTTAGGACTCAATCTACAAAAGTAAAAGCGTTCAAGTTCAATAGCACGCGACAGAGGTACGGCAAGCCATTTGTTTTTGCGAATTCGATCAATGGCTGCCGATCCGCATCCGCAGGCGAGTTGCCCAGAGCGAGTCGGTATGCACGATCGACTTGGCTCTCAATATCGGGAGATTCGCTGGCCACGCGTTCTGCAAAGTGTTTGGATTGACTGAGCATGAATCCATTATTGAGCAGCGCTAACGCTTGGATCGCTGACAAACTCTCGTTGCGTTTGTCGACGCGCATGGATGGATCTGCACAATCGAGAGACGTCATCCAGGGTTGCGTTTGCGAGCGAACAATAAATCGATACACGGATCGGCGCCAAGTCTTCGTATCCTCTGGATCGGCCAAGCCATATTCGTAATGCGGCGAATGCTCCGGATGTTCAACCACAAAATCCTGCCAGCCCGGTCCGCCCATCGTCGCGTCGAGTTTTCCGCTGACAGAGAGCACTGAATCGCGTATCGCTTCAGCTTCGAGGCGACGACGATTCTGCCGCCAAAGCAGCGTGTTATTCGAATCGAACTTTTCGCCTTCAGCGTGACTCGCAGACGATTGGCGATACGTCGCGCTCTTCACGATCAGCCGGTGCAGATTCTTTAGAGAGCCGCCACTATCGCGAAATTCCGCTGCCAACCAGTCCAGCAACTCAGGATGTGAGGGCAATCCCCCGTTGCGACCGAGATCATTCGGTGTATCCAAGAATCCCCGGCCAAAGTGATACTGCCACACTCGATTTACCATGCTGCGCCACGTCAACGGATTCGATGCATCGGTAATCCAATGGGCGAGCGCCACTCGTCGCTGACTTTCAATTGCATCTAAAGGCAATTCAAAACGAGCTGGGCGAAAGGTGAGCGACGACAAAGAGCCTGGCCCCATCTCAACGCCAGGTTGCGTGACTTGACCGCGCGCGAGCAAGAAGATCGGACGCGGTTTGCCGCCACTGTTGCCTGTACCTAGAAAATTGCCAGTTCCTTTATGAACTCTGCCTGAGTAAACAATACTTGGCGTGGGCAGTTCGTTCAGTTTTGTGGCGATGCCATCCAGTTCTGCAATGAGCTCATGTCGTTTCAACTTGGTTGATTCATCCGCGAACGACTCAAGTAGCTTCTCGAGCTCTTGCACGAGTTGCTCTTTATCTTCTTGGGTTACTAACGAAGGGGCTAGGCCGTCAGTTAAGTTCGACTTACGCCAACGCGGGGCGGCTTCGATCGAGTCCAACGCGGCTACCGATTTACCGAGCGCGATGTTGTTATCTTCCGCATCGAAGACTTGGAGTTCTGCGAGCGCAAAAATGAAGTCATTTTGACGCTGTGCGAGTTTGCTCGCGGTAACCCGCACATAACGCCCGCCGACTGCAGCCCCATTGGCTCCGTTAGTTGTAAAGGGCTTGGTTCCTGGATTCTTAAAATCCACCTCCGGCTTTTGGTCATGTTGATTTGTAAACTGTGCCACGTTGGTTTTGAATTCCGGATCGTCGCTGGCCTCAATTTTGAATTGGATTGGAAAGCCGAAACCGGCTCCGATGGAATTGAAATCGTCGTAACAAGGCAGCAACGTAACCAGCCGAAGTTCCGTACGCGCTCCCAAATCCACTTGAACCCATTTGGTTTGATTTTGAGCGGCGGAGATCTCGCTGTGATAACCGAATTCGGGGCCCGCATTGGCTTGCTGCGCTTTGGCCTTAGCGGCTTGTTCGATGCGTTTCGTGAGTGCGGCGTATTCTTCGCCGGCGGACTGTTTGAGCGGCGTTTCGAGTTGTAGCAGCATTTCTTTTGCTGCGGTCTGTTGTTGCTCAAGTTCCAAGAAGGTTCGCTGGGTTGTTTCGTCGTAATAGTATTTGACGTCTGTACGGTCTACCGCAGCAAAAACGGCTTGCAAACTGTAGTAATCCTCTTGGCTGATTGGATCGAATTTGTGTTGATGACACTGCGCACAATGTACCGTGACGCTGCAGAATGTACCGACGGTATTAGAGACCATGTCATCGCGGTCCAGGTGCCGAGCGATCTTGCCGTCGGTCTTGGTCTCTGGCACTTCAATGTGACCAATAAAATCCCAAGGGCCAGCAGCGATTAAACCTAGGGCTTCGATGCCATCGCGAGTGTTGGGATAAAGCGCATCGCCGGCAATTTGTTCCTCGATGAATCTCGTATACGGTTTGTCGTCATTGAGCGCTCGTATCACGTAGTCGCGATAAGGCCAGGCGTTGGGCCTTGGTTGATCTTTGTCGTAACCATGGGTGTCGCCATAGTGAACCACATCGAGCCAATGTCGCGCCCAGCGTTCACCATACTGGGATGATGCCAGCAGTTGTTCGACCAGTTGATTAAGTGCCGCCTCGGCATCAATGCGACTCGCCTGCTCGAATTCATCCAGCGCTTCAGGAGTCGGCGGTAATCCAATCAAGTCAAAGTAGAGTCGCCGCGCCAAGGTCCTCGGATCGGCCGGTGGTGATATCGTCAAATTGTTTGCGGCCAGTTTCGCATTCACGAAATGATCGATCGCGGCCGAACCGGTTTGAGGAATAACAGGTTTACGAAGCGGTTTGAAGCTCCACCAATCCAATGGATTATCGATTTTCACACTTGCCGAATCGGGCCACACCGCTCCGCGATCGATCCACCCTCGCAGAACCTCAACTTCTTCGGTCGTAAGTCGCGGTAGGTTGCTATCCGTGGGTGGCATCACCACTTCTGCCGACTCATCTGAAACATAACTCAGCAGTGAGCTCTGCGAACTATTGCCCGGTACAATCGGTGGCGCCCCGAGATCTCCGCCAGACAATGCGATCTCGCGAACATCCAATCGGTAGCCGCTCTTCTGTACTTTTGGGCCATGGCAGACAGTGCATTTGGCTACCAAGATTGGCTGGACTTTATCTTGAAAGTACAGATCACTTACAGACTTGTCATCCGCAATGCCAGCTCTACTTAAGCTGGCTAAGGCAGCAGCGATCAAGCTGTATGATCGAAGTCTGAACATCGGCTGAGCTTTTAGAGAGGGGCTCGTGTGGCGGGGGATGCGGACAACGTGGATTGTTCTCGCGCTCTCAATTATAACTAATCCAAGCCAGCTGTAGCCGGTTTCGTAAGAAACCGGTGGAGTTCAGACCAGTAAGCTGTAGCTGGTTTCGTAAGAAACCGGTGGAGCATTCGTGTTTGTAGGCCTCATTCGCGAAAAGACGCCCTGTCCAGCTAATTCCTCATTACTAAGTACACGCCGGCTACGACGCAAAGAACTCCGAGGAGCCGCAGCGGGGAAATTGCATGCTGGGCGTAACCAGCACCGAAGTGATCTAGAACTAACGATAAAGCTATTTGACCTGCCAGTACTAAAGCGAGCCAACGGGTGGCTCCTAAACGCGGCGCGACCAGCAGCGATACGGTAACCATGTACGTGCCCAGCAAACCACCAGTCCAAGCCCACATGGGTAGCGTTTGTAACTTTGATGATACCGGATA
Source organism: Planctomycetia bacterium (assembly GCA_043771575.1). GTDB lineage: Bacteria > Planctomycetota > Planctomycetia > Pirellulales > Pirellulaceae > Aureliella. The sequence continues at coordinate 4,645 of JAYVHC010000358.1, read as the reverse complement.
GCCGACTCGCATCGACACTCCGACTAGCAGTAATGCGAGCAGACCGGTGCCAAAGCTAATGATACTGGCTTGCAGCGGATGCCCACACTGACTGGCTAAACGACCATTGACCATGGGCTGCAATGCCATCACGCAACCGGCGATCAGCGCCAGCACAATTCCCAACCAAGTCGAAGCGCCGGAGAATTTTTCCATGGTGAATTGGCTTCTGTTTAAGTGGCGTGAGCTTCCACGTGGCGTAAGCTTCCAGCTTGCGATGAGCTTCCTGCGTTTCCAGCTTGCGATGATAACTGAAAAACAGGCAAGCAGGATGCATACCCCACATCGTGCTAGGCTTACCTCACATCTAACACGCTGGCCAGCTTGGCATGGGTTTCAGGGGAGTTGATTTCGAGTTTTCCAAAGCCAGGCAGAGCACCGAGTGCGACCGCTGTCGTTTGGTGTTCGGCATAGTTGGTGATGAGCATTACGGGTAATTCCGAATATTCGGGCTTGGCTTTGATCTGCGCTAAGATCGCCGTGCCGTCAGAATAGTCGTGATCAAGCTTGCGATTGATCAAAACCAGATCAAAGCTGTTTTTAGCGAGCGCGGCCAAAGTATCTTCGAGCCCATGAGTTTGTATAACATCGGCGCCAAAGTTAGCGGTCAACATGCGGCGGATAGATGCATGATCCGGCTCGCAGTTGCCAACATCGAGCACTCGTGGCTGATTCATGAAAAGTCCAATTAAACGACAATGAGCACGTAATGATCCATGACTTAACCCAACTCAGTCGAACCACTCGTCCGACGGATCAAACTTGGGCGACGCGACAATAAGCAATTTCATGTTACCGACTGCGCGATGGCGCGTGTCGGGATGAATTACCAACGCCATATTTGGCTTAACTGGTACAAACTCGCCATCAAGTTCCAAGCAGGAACCCTCATCGCATTCCAAGATAAAGTAGGTCTCAGTCAAGCGTTTGTGGTAGTGCGATTTCGCAGTGGCTTCGATTTGTGTTACGTGCAGCGAATACGGAACGCTGTCGACTTCCATCAAGCCCCGTCGCGCGGTGCCGCAGGGGCAAGCCACACCCGGCAGGGTTGCATAGTTGACTATTTCGTAACGGGATTTCGTTGCGGCCAACGGCGAGAACCTTGGAGCTATTGGGAGGGGAGCTTTGGGATGGGAAGGACTGAAGAGTCTACGCGAGTTTAGGTAAACCATCCAGTGTGTGACGATTCTAAGGTATCCAGAACTGATCGGCGAATCGATGTCAAGCAAGTTTTTTGCTTTTTTTTTTGCACCGACAGAGTGTACAGGCGTCCATCTAATTCACGCTTTGCAGGCATGGCTTATAACGGTTGTGAACGACATAGTGGCGGCAAATTCTACGCACATCCGCTGGCTAACCAAATAGGTAATTTGCGGCGAATGCATTTGCGCCGCGGGTTCAGGCAAAAATAGCTTTCACGCCTCAAGCCGTTCTTTCATCGTGGCCGATACCTCAATCTGTCCAAGTGAATGACTTTTACAATGACGTGAAGGCCGCTTGGCAAGCACACCGGATAACCTGCAAGAGCCCATGGACGGCTCGTCTGGTGACTGACGCGTATGACCAGGCTGTTGGGGTAGTTTGCAAGCAATTTGTGTTCAACGTTGATCCAGCGAGGAATACCGATGCGAGTGATTTACTTTCAGCACCACGAAGTATCGCGGGACCGCAAGGAACTGCAGTGCTGACCAGGTTGGAGGGCGATTTCGGCGGCGACTTCGTACGTCGAAACCGGTCTCGGCCAGCTACCCCCGTACAGGCCAAACCGCGCCAGTAAAATTGGTTCATCGTTTAGGGAGAAGTGTCTCGATGAAAATGAACATGTTGGTAGGATCCCTGATGCTAGGCGCTAGCCTTTGCACACCTAGCTTTGGTGGGGGACTTTTGGACCGTATGCTCGGACTCAAAGGCGCCGGCTGTGACAGCACATGCTGTGACACTGGTTGCAATGTAGATCCAAGCTGCGGATGTGAATCTGCGAAAGGATGTGGCTTGAAGGGTTTGCTGCGCGGACCAAGCTGTGGCTGTGAATCAGCCTGCGGCAATGGTTGTGCAGCAGATCCAAGCTGCGGATGCGAATCCGCAAAGGGATGTGGATTGAAAGGTCTACTGCAAGGACCAAGCTGCGGCTGTGAATCAGCCTGCGGCAATGGTTGTGCAGCAGCTCCTAGCTGCGGATGCGAATCCGCTTGCAGCAAGCCACGTCGCAAACCATTGATGGAATTGCTGGCTGCTCTGAAGCCATCGAAGTCCTGCTGCGATAACGGTTGTGCAGCTGGACCAAGCTGCGGCTGTGAATCAGCTTGCGGTAACGGTTGCGGCGCAGCTCCAAGCTGCGGTTGCGAATCGGCTTGCGGTAACGGCAACGGTTGCGGCGCAGCTCCAAGCTGTGGATGCGAAACCGCTTGCGGAAATGGTTGCGATGCAGGTCCTGGCCGAATCGCCAAAATGCATCATCGCTTGTTGAGCAAGCTCTTCAAGAAGCGTGGCGGATGCGATTCACTGGCTTGCGATTCATGCACACCAGCCTGCAGCTCCTGTGGATCGGCTCCAGTATCGGCTCCAGCCGTACACAGCGAAGCCGCACCCATGGCTCCAGCACCAGTTGTTGATCCAAGTGCTTACCTTCAAAGCAATCGACGTGTCGTTCAAGCTACCAGCTATGTTCGCTAAGCTCACGCTTATCGATCTTGGTAGTCCACAGACGCGTTAAAAAGTAAGACGGCCCGCAGATGAATAATCTGCGGGCCGTTTTTCGTTCAATCTTCAATCGCTTGATAATGTAAGCCAATTCCAGGGGATTGTTGAGTCTCGTGTTTTCAACAGCACGCTTCCCGAGCGTCTGTTAAGTATCATCTAGTGACTAAAGTTTGGCAAAAATCCACTGCCATTAAGTAAGCGGTCGAAGTGCTGAATTGCGTCTTGTTGTGCATCGAGTGGCAAGTGCCGATATGTGTCTCGAGCAAACGTGATGTCGTGACGACGATGGCTCGCACTCGGTTCAACGCACCGCGTTAAACGGGCATTGAGATTCGGGACATCGATCCGGCGGGGCTGTGGTATGCGTCGAAGATTGCTCGAGCCAGGACGATGGGCGTGTTCTGGGTTTCGGATACGACCAAATGGCAGTTCCAGCAAGCGTTGACGCTCCGAGCGTTCGCTGGTGATGGCGAGGTGCAAACGCCAGGTTCTCTGGCGTTGTTTGCCGGGACGTCAAAGATTCACGAACGGATTGCGCAGCATTGGACCAATGAATGGTTGGAGACGAAACACACTGGGTTACGCGGTGATGTGACGGGCTAGGTGAGGCATGGTGCGAATCCCTTGCTCGACTGCGGCGCGATTGCTTGGCGGGCTACGGAAAGGGCGAAGCATATTGCCGGGAAGATGGAGTACAAGCCGTCTACTGGGGACGGGAAATCGGATTTCACGCAAAGCCGCGAAGACGCAAAGGAAAAAGGCACGTCCAAAGAACAGAAGTCTTGGTAGGACGAGTAGCAAAGACTAGCTAAGTGCGAGCGTCGTGTTTGCGTATTGCTGCACCCAAAAACCATGCGCTCTGCCTGCTTTGAAGTCCGCGTTTCGGTTTTCGCGCAGAGCCCAAATCTGTTCTTTCGCGTTTCTCTGTGTGAATTCGAGTGCTTGCTTAACAGAAGCCGCAGAAATATTCGCCAATAATCGCTTTGGAATTGAGTGCCCTTTGATACGTCCCTCTCGCATCAACTTGACTCTGATCTCGCCAGCTTTGGCCCCAAACAGTTTCTGCAATGGCTCCGTATCGAGAACGATGAATCCGAACGGGTGTGCGTACTCCCCTTTTGGCATCAGGTAGTCTTCAATTAATAAAACTTCGCCCGCAACATTGAGTGATTGGTAGATGACACTCGTCTCATTGAAGGTCTCGACCCACTGAGTATGCTCGATCTCGTGCAGGACGTTACAAAGCAAAACCCGATCAAACGTACCCGAATGACGTTCCGCAAGTTGCTGCCGGTCGGAAAACCATCGCCCCTCGCCTGTGCCATACGCTTGTGTAAAGACGTTCTCACAGGTGGAGCGGTGTTTCTCGTTTACATCCCAACCGATGTAATCAACCTTGGTTGCTAGAGATTGTTGATACTCTTCAAACAGCGACGAAAGCACTCGCCCTTTGCCACATCCATAGTCGAGCAGTTTCAACGGTGCGGAACTAGTTGTTGTTTCCGCCAACACAATTTGAGACTGCGGATCAGTCGGAGTAGTAAAATCAACAACGGCTGGCACTTCGAGGCATTGTGCCGCGAATCGATTTGTTGCAAATACCTCTGGCAGATCGATGAATTCTCGCAGTGCTTCAATATTATCTTCCCCACCCATCAATGAGGTAAGGACTCTCTCCGGCTGTTCAGACGCGAAGCTGACTAAGCCATCGTGCATAAAATACAATGACAGTACATCGCTGTGTTTGCTGTACAAAAAGGCGATCAAGGGCACGGAGTGTGTCGCAATCCAGATTTGTCCCTGCGAGTTCGCCGCAATGATCCGTTCGATAGTTGCGATCAATGCTTCGGGGTGAAGGTGATTTTCAGGTTCGTCCATTAACAAGATCTGCTCGGTAAGTGAGAGC
>JAYVHC010000357.1:0-3944 GCA_043771575.1 Planctomycetia bacterium | reverse complement strand
GCAAACGGCTCCATCGAAATCCGTTCGCCGGGATCGCCACCTGGCGTCCAAGTCGCGACATAGACCATTCCTTTGTGAATCACCGGTGTCGAATCCACGATCCTCGAAATGCCGTTGAACCACCACAATTTCTCACCCGTCGCCGAATCATAAGCGGCCAACTGCAATGAACCCGCGACCAAGATCTGTTTTTTGCCATCGCGCGGAAGAACAAAAGGCGTTGAGTAACTGCGAGTGGCCTCACTACGCTTCACTTTCCAAGCCACCTCACCGTTCCTTTGATCCAAAGCGATTAAAAAACTATCGATGTCATGGTCTTCATTTAAGATCACCTTATCATCGACCAGTATGGGAGAACTCGCCGCTCCGAATTCATCTTGAAACGGTCCGAGCTTTCTCTCCCACAGCAGTTTGCCATCCAAGTCGTAGCACAACATGCCATAGCTGCCGAAGAAAACAAATACTTGCTTGCCATTGCAGGCGGGACTCGACGTAGCCGTACTACCAGTCGCATGCACAGGCTCAAAGCTCTTCGTCGGCACAACCTGCCGCCATCGAAGCTCACCTGTCGCTCGATCCAAAGCGACCGTTGCCAACTCTTGTTCCTCAGTTTGAAAAGTTGTCAAGTAAATCGCATCGCCGCAAACGCAAGGTGTCGAATGCCCCGGTGGCAACGGCGTACGCCAGAGCAACTGCGCATCATTCTCAAAATTCGACGGCAGCGGCCCCCCATCTTTTGCAACGCCAAAATCATGTCGAAAATAAACCGCCTCTTGCGCAAGCAGGAAGTTATTGCTCGCAAACAGCGCTGTCAACAAAATCGTCTTCAAGAACTTCATGGAACTCTCGATGTGTCACGTCGCCAATAGTCAATACATACAGATTAAAACACAGAGTCACAGAGGGCACAGAGAAATCGTGTTGGTATTAAAGCTCTGTGATCTCTGTGCCTCTGTGTTTCAATCTCTTCACGCTAAGCCAGTCCTGGAATGGGTTCGCCGTAATAAATCTGATGAGGCCGATCGGCTGCATCGCGCCATACAGCTGTCGCTGGGATACCGAGCGCGTGGTAAATCGTGGCGGCGAAATTCTCGGGCTTTACAGGAGTTTCAGCCGGAAAAGCACCATGAGCATCGGACTTGCCAATGACATTGCCGCCACGTACACCGCCACCAGCAAAGAAAACTGACTGAACCGCACCCCAGTGATCGCGACCAGGCAATTTATAATGTTCAGCCAACAAAGTGATCTTCGGCGTCCGACCAAACTCACCCGCCATCACAATCAGTGTCTCATCCAATTGGCCACTCGCGTTCAAATCATCCAACAGCGCCGACAACGCGCGATCCGTCGGCGGCAACAGTGCATCTTTCAAGTGCGGAAATGCATTTCCGTGGGTGTCCCAAGTTTCATCGTTGCCCAAATTGACTTGGACTAAGTTCACGCCTGCTGCCACCAAACGGCGGGCCATCAACAGCGACCAACCAAACGCATTGCGACCATACTGATCCTGGGTCTTCTCATCCGCCCGAGTCACGTCAAGGGCTTGTTGAATCTTCTGTTCAGTCAGCAACGAAATCGCGCCTTGCCTCAATCGATCGAATGACTCCGTACCAGCGTAATGGGATAACGCCAGACGCTGTGACTTTAGCGACTCGAGCAATCGCAACCGACCCGCGACCTCCTTCATCCCCAAGCCTTCAGGCAAGGTTAGCTGGGGTGCTTGGAAGACTCGCTGATCCGGCTTGCCACGGTCCTGGTGGTCGAAGCCGTATTGAGGAAAAGCTCCATACGAGGTGCTGTGAAACGGCGCGGCTTCAACTAACCATGGATCATACTGGGAACCCATCTCTCCGGCATGTTGGCCAGGAATCAATCGCCCCGAGTAATGCACTAACCGTTCCGGCAACATCACTGAAGGAGGCAAATTATTGCGTTCTGGCAATGCGCGACCAACCACCGACGCAATCGAAGGCCGATCTGTTCGGCTCGGCGCGTTGGGATTGAAACCCACCGGCAATGGGGACTGTCCCGTCAACATGATGTGATGAGCCGCCGAGTGATCGTTGGAACTATGTGTTAGCGATCGACAAAGCGACCATAGCTCACTCCGCTCCGCCAACATTGGCAAATGCTCACAAATCTGAAGTCCCGGCGTCCGAGTGGCGATCGGTTTGAACTCGCCGCGCACATTCTCGGGCGCGTTGGGCTTCATATCAAAGCTCTCATGCTGAGCCAAGCCGCCCGAGAGAAAAATGAAAATGCAAGACTTGGCTTTCCCAGCCGGCTGCACACCGCCGGTCGCCGCAGTAGCTTGCTGCAAGCCCGTTAAGTGATTCATCCCTAGTCCCAGAATCCCAATCGCCCCAGCTTGAATGGCTGTCCGCCGAGCGATTTTGGGATGCTTCCATGGACTGGGCGATGGCATAATGACATTCTCATTCGAGTTGCGAGTGATTTAGCTAGTTGATCATAGCGTGAGTGGTTACTCAAATGCAATTCAATCCGATCATTCTGACGCCTAGTTCCGCCATTACCGCGATTATGCCCACCGTCACTAAGTTGTGCAGCAAACTTGCGAAACACCAAGTATCATGTCCCAAATGCGGTTTCGCTCCGCGTTTACCTGCCCCCGTCCGAAAACGAAAGAACACAATGCGAATTGCCTGTCTGCTTTGCATCCTTTCGATGCTGCATGCAATCCTTTCCACGAGCATTCAAACGAACGCGCAAGAAACTAAGTCGGCGAATCCCGAGCCGTTCGCAATCTTGGCCTGGAATATCGAAATCGGCGGAAGCGAAATTGCCACCATTAAAGAGCAACTGAAGGAACTTGAGCCGTTCGAAATTCTCGCCCTGAGCGAAGTGCCGAAGAAGTCAGTCAACGAATTTGCCAACCTTTGGAGTCAGGACTCTTTTATAGTTGGCGAAAAAGGTGGCGAAGCCTGCTTGTTACTCGCTTGGGATACTACCAAATTCGACAAAATCAAATTCGACGAGCTGACAAAGTTTGAAGACCAGGAATTTACTCCCGGCATTCAAGCTGCGCCGCTTATCGCACAACTGCGCCACAAGCAAAGCAAAATGGAATTCAACGTAGTGATGAATCATCTCGCCCGCGGCAGCGCTGAACTCCGCAAACGACAAGCATTAATTCTCGTCGAATGGGCCAAGAAACAATCGCTGCCGATCATTGCCGTCGGCGGATACAACTTTGACTACGACATCCCTACCAAGAAAGGCAATGAAGCTTTTGACGCATTCCTCAACGGGGGCACTTGGAAATGGATCGAACCCCAGCAACTGATCGATACCAACTGGGCTGATCGCAATCGCGATGGCAAGGATGATTATCCAGACTCAATGCTCGACTTTGCATTCGCCGCCGGACCTGCTCGAACCTGGGGCATACAGTCTGAGATCATTGTTCGCGATAGAGATTTTCCCGACACCGAGAAAACCTCCGATCAGCGCCCTATTCGTACCACGGTCATTCACTGGTGAACCACCCTCTCACGGAGTATCCACGATGCGTTGGTTGAGTTCACTACTGGTGCTAACACTGCTCATTACTTCAGGGACACTGACTTCAGGGACACTGCTGAATGCGGCAGAATTACCGCGTTTGAAGGTAAGTGACAATCATCGCTATCTTCAAACCGAAGATGGCGAGCCTTTCTTCTGGCTCGGCGATACCGCATGGGAGCTATTTCATCGACTCAATCGCGAAGACGCGATTCGATACTTGGATAACCGAGCCGCCCATGGATATACCGTCATTCAAACTGTTGCGCTGGCTGAGTTCGAGGGCTTAAGGACTCCCAATCCGTACGGCCACTTGCCATTGATCGATAACGATCCAACCAAGCCTGCGGTTAAAGACGGCCCAAACAACGACTATTGGGACCATGTCGACTTTATCGTCGCGGAAGCCAATAAGCGCG
>JAYVHC010000356.1:0-4736 GCA_043771575.1 Planctomycetia bacterium | reverse complement strand
GTTTCGAAGCAGGTGACCCAACCTGCTCCGCGACTTCCAATTGCCAAACGATGCACAGCGCAGGCCCCTAGCTAGTTGAATCGCGACACGCTGAGGGACTGATCTAGTTGCAAACTCGTTAGAGTACAGCCTTCAGAGACCGTCCGGTTCAGATTATGAAGTCTTTCTTGGTTCGCAAGCATAAACGGGAGGGCGACGCTCCTGCGGAGCCCAAAAAGACTCGGCAGGAGCCTCGCTCTCCCCGACTGACTCCAACGCCAAGTGGCGCTATCCCCCTTGGATTTACCATTAACAGCAACCGACCAGAGCTTCGAGACCCTTGGCTAGCGCGATCGGCTCACAAGCACACAGTTTCAAACTCGAAGTACGTCCTTCCAGCCGCGGGTGTTGGGTCATGACAAAACCCCTTATCTCCATCCGTTTCAATGGCGAAGCGAAGGAAGTGGCCATGGGTACTACCGTCGCAGAGTTGCTGGTGAAATCCGGCATTCGCACCCGATTGGTGGCGGTCGAAGTGAACCTGGAAATTGTAGCGCACGAAGAACACGCAGCGCATCAAGTGCAAGCGGGCGATACAATTGAAGTCGTTACGCTGGTCGGTGGCGGCTGAAATACCTCCCCCGAAAAAAGCTCATCGGACCATCTATCCATGCCTCGTCGAACTCAGTTTCAATGCTAGACCAACTCAAGATCGGCGACCACACGCTTCCCACTCGCTTGATTGTTGGCAGCGGCAAGTACGACACGCTTGAGATCATGCGCGATTCGCTGGCGGCGTCGGGCGCGAAAGTTGTCACGGTGGCGGTCAGACGGGAGAAGATGTATGACCGACTCGGGCAGAACATCCTCGACTTCATCGATCCGAATGAGTATTTACTGCTGCCGAACACCGCCGGCTGTTACAACGCAGTCGATGCAGTGCGGGTGGCTAAACTGGGACGCGAGATTCTGCGAGCACTCGAAAATCCTGGGGCGAATTGGGTCAAACTCGAAGTGCTCGGCGATAGCAAAACGTTGCTGCCAGATCCGATTGCGACCATTGAAGCTTGCAAGACGTTGGTGGATGCGGGCTTTCAAGTGCTATGTTACACGAGCGATGATCCGATTGTGGCGCGGCGTTTGAAGGAGGCGGGCGCGACTAGCGTCATGCCAGCGGGTAGTCCCATCGGTAGTGGCCAAGGTATTCTGAACCCCAATAACTTGCGCATCATCCTCGAGTATCTGAAGGAAGATGATCCGGACTATCCAGTGATCATTGATGCGGGCGTAGGCACCGCCAGCGATGTTTCGGTTGCGTTTGAGCTGGGGGCGGATGGCGTGTTGTTGAATTCAGCCATAGCCCACGCCCGCGATCCCATTCGCATGTCGATCGCGATGAAGCACGCGGCGATTGCGGGTCGTGAGGCCTTCTTGGCTGGGCGGATTCCTAAGCGATTGTATGCGACGGCCAGCAGTCCGGAGGACGGTGTGATCTCCAGTCGTCCGTACAGCTCGGATCGACCATCGAAATAGTTGAGCAGCGATAACCGTACCCTCGGATGCCATACGAGCAGCTATCGAAGTCTTTGTGCATGGTTGTTGCTATACAAGTCGCTACACCCATTTGAATCTGTCGCGTGAACACTATGGATCTGGCGCAGCGATTTGCTAGAGCGTCGCGTTCGCGAGTCATGACCACATCGCAGATTGGCGACACAACGCCATTTCGCCAGTGCGTGGCTTTTGAGGGTGATGCGATCGTGGGTTGGGTTCGTAGTGTAACGGTGGGAACCCGTATAACGCTAAGAAATTGTGCGTGGGTTGCAAATATGCGAGTCATCGAACAACTACGGAGACGCGGCATTGGAAGCGCCTTGCTGAATCAACTCTTGCGGGATGATCGATCTTTCGGTATATGCCAATCCGTGCTGCTCGCCAGCCAGAGCTATCGCAGGACTGGGGTCAGTCGATAAAATACCATTGACAACTTTAGCCAATTTTTGGTTGATTTTTTCGGAACGATCACAGTACTATGCCACTCTTGGACCGTGAAACCGATATCTTTCCCGCAAACCTGTTGACCAGCGAGCAGGCGCTGAAAGATCCCTGGTGGGCCATGTACACCATGGCTCGTCAAGAAAAGAAGTTGATGCGTCAGTTGATCGATGAGAAGATCGCATTCTATTCGCCCGTGATCGAACGTCGCTATCGTTCGCCGAATGGCCGTTTAAGGAAAAGCTACGAGCCGTTATTTGCGAACTATGTATTCGTTTGCGGCGATGAAGACGCTCGTTATCGATCCGTCTGTACCGGCTGTGTCAGCCGCACCATGCCCGTGCCCGAGCCAGATAAGCTGGTTGTCGATTTGCTGCAGGTTTTCAATCTGGTAGCGATGAATGCGCCGCTGGCTCCCGAACGTCGCCTCGAGCTGGGGATGAAAGTCCGAATCCGGAATGGTTCGTTCGCGGGCTATGAGGGAGTCATCGTCCGCCGAGACAAAGAGGTTCGTTTACAGATTTCCGTACGATTTATGGATCAGGGCATTTCGGTTGCAATCGACGACTGCCAAGCCGACCCCATTTGAATCCCCAATCGCTGCATTTCGGCCAATTTTGCCCTATCCGAGTCGAGTCGGTGCCGCAGATGGCTTCCCAAGTTACGCCGTACAAATTAGCTTTAGGGAGCGTTCGAGTCCATTCCGGTGTCGCTTTCAGGGCAAATTGTGTTCTCTTCTGTTTACGTTGCAGGTCATCGAGGCATGGTCGGTTCGGCGGTCTGTCGCCGCCTATTAAGAGAGACCGGTTGTCGGCTGATCACGCGCTCAAGATCGGAACTTGATCTCGAGAACGCAGTAGCTGTTCAAGAATTCTTCGAGGCAGAAAAACCTGAAGCCGTGGTATTTGCCGCAGCCCGCGTGGGAGGCATTCACGCCAACAGAACCTATCCCGTCGAGTTTCTCGTCGAGAATCTCAATGCACAGCTGGCCACGATCAACGCTGCCTACCACAGCGGAGTGAAGCGATTTCTATTCCTGGGTAGCACCTGCATCTATCCCCGCATGGCTGCACAGCCGATTAAGGAAGATCAACTGCTTGCCAGTCCTCTGGAACCCACAAACGAAGCTTACGCACTAGCCAAGATTTGCGGTTTAAAACTATGCCAATACTATCGCCGCGAATATGGCGTGCTATTCCATTCAGCGATGCCGACCAATCTCTACGGCCCTGGCGACAACTATCATCCGGCCAATTGTCACGTGCTCCCGGCCCTGCTCCGTCGTCTTCATGATGCAAAACAATCCGGTGCACCGAATATTACGATTTGGGGAACTGGTTCTCCCCGCCGGGAGTTTTTGTATGTTGATGACTTAGCGGATGCCCTGGTGCATTTGTTGAAGATCGACGATCCGCCGGATTGGGTCAACGTCGGCATGGGTGAAGATCTGAGTATCCTCGAGTTGACCCACTTGATTGCCCAGGAGGTCGGATACAATGGGCCCATTATGACGGACACTAGCCAGCCGGACGGAACGCCTAGAAAGTTGACAGATATCTCTCTGATCAAATCGACGGGCTGGCATCCTACCACGACGCTCAGGGACGGTGTGAAGCTCACCTATGCGGCCTTTTTGAATGAACTCTCGCAAGGAACACTTCGCGAGTACTAGATACTTTCTCCACTGTTCACTCTCCACGTTTTGTATTTCCTAAAGCTACCTGAGGTTTCCATGTCGCGCTCAGCTTTGATTACGGGCATTACCGGTCAAGATGGTTCTTACTTGGCCGAACTGTTGCTCGAAAAGGGCTACATGGTTCACGGTTTGGTACGCCGCTGCAGTAGCTTTTCGACCGGGCGCATTGATCACCTGTATCACGATGTGCATGAAAAGCCACGGTTGCTGTTGCATTACGGTGATTTGACCGACGGCCAAGCGCTCACCAACTTGGTGCAAGAAATTGAACCCGACGAAATCTATAACCTAGGTGCGCAGAGTCACGTACGAGTTTCGTTCGATCAGCCGGTTTACACCCTCATGAGCGACGGTGTCGGCGCCTTAAATGTACTCGAAGCAGCACGACTGCTGAACAAACGTAAACAAGTAAAAGTCTACCAGGCGTCCAGCTCCGAGATGTACGGCATGGTGCTTGAGACGCCGCAGACCGAAACCACGCCCTTTAATCCGCAGTCCCCTTATGCGTGTGCGAAAGTTTACGCCTACTTCCAAACAAACAACTATCGACGCAGCTATGGTCTGTTCGCTTGCAACGGTATTCTATTTAATCACGAATCGCCTCGCCGTGGCGAAACTTTTGTGACGCGCAAGATTACGCGGGCTGCCACTCGGATCAAAGTTGGCCTACAGAAGAAACTGTATCTGGGGAACTTGGATTCAAAGCGCGACTGGGGCTTTGCCAAAGACTACGTCGAAGCCATGTGGCTGATGCTTCAGCAAGACAAGCCCGAGGATTTCGTCATTGCCACCGGCGAGACACGCACGATTCGTGAATTCCTCGACATGGTTTTTGACCAGCTCGAATTGGATTGGAGCGATTATGTTGAGATCGATCCACGTTACATGCGTCCAGCCGAAGTGGATTTGTTGCTGGGCGATGCGAGCAAAGCGAAAGAAAAACTTGGCTGGACCGCCACCACCGATGTCCGCCAATTGGCGCGCATCATGGTTGACCATGATCTCGAGTTGGCAAAACGCGAACTGCACAACAAGAGCTTCGCAAACTAAAGTGTGGTGACAAGTG
>JAYVHC010000355.1:0-17260 GCA_043771575.1 Planctomycetia bacterium | reverse complement strand
GAAGCTTCTAAACGCTTCAAATCGCCTTTGAAATCGACTCCTTTTTCAAAGTCGCCGATGAATCGCGGCGCAAGGCTAACCAGCTTCATGCCGCCTGCCAAGCATTGTTCGGCGATGATGTAATGTTCCGCTAACGTCGTCGGCTGATCGGTCTCATCGACTGACAATTCGATCTCGTGCTCGCGGAAAGCGGTACGTTGAATGCGGTCGATGTAGTCGCCCAACTCGAGTGCCTGCGCGATCGCGCGACCATATTTCACCGCTGCCCGCATGCAGGCTTGCTCGGACAATGCAACACGAGTTCCCGTGGACAGCGTGATCGACTTGCCGACATACTTGTCGAACCAAGGCACGACTCCACGCGCATCCTCGAACTTGGCTCGTAGGGTTCTCTCATCATAATCGTCCGCGCGTTGGTCAACGTTTCCGGATGGGTCGATCGTGAAAAAAGTAAATCCGACGCTCGCAGTGACATCGACATCAGAAGTTGTTTTCAAATGGTCCGCGTCGGCTCCAATCGCAGCGGTCCATCCAGCGGCTCGTGCGCCGAACATTGCGTCTTTCATCACTTGTTGTGGCGAACGCGCTGTGCGAGTCATTTCGCGAATCGATTGCTGCGGGTAAATCGGTGCCATGCCAGCTCCGCAGCGTTTCATGGCAGCTACATGTCCTGGAGTGGCCCAGCCGATACGATCACCGAAACCAAAACTTGGCTGCAACCCCAACGCAACTGGCTTGTCGTTCATTTTTTTCGCTTTCTGATGCGTGCTTTGATAAATGAGTAAGTATATCGAGATCCTGAAACTGTGCATGGTACGAACGTGCTCCGCCCCTTCCCGCTAATCGATGCTCTGCTATGTTTTCTGAAGCAAGTTCACTCACCAAACCGTTCATTCATTTGCAAAGTAATGCCATGGCCACCGACGCATCGATTCCCGATCCAGCAATACTTCTTGATTTGCTCGAAGCCTTTCGCCGGTCCAAAACGATGTTTGCAGCGGTAGCCCTAGGCGTGTTTGATGTGCTGGACGGTGCAGACGCGACTGGGTTGCAGCTGGCTAAGAAACTGAGCGCGGATAGCGATGCACTCGAAAGGTTGCTCGATGCATGTGTTGGGTTAGGATTGCTTGACCGAACGGACGGAGTGTATGCGAATACTAAGCTGGCTTCGCATTATTTGCTGGCTTCGAGCCCAAGCCGAATGACGGGCTACATCAATTACTCGAACAACGTCATGTGGCCCATGTGGGGTAAGTTGGAGGATGCCGTGCGTGAAGGTACGCATCGTTGGCAGCAATGCTATGGATTGGATGGACCGATCTTCTCGCACTTTTTCCGTGATGAAGCGGCCAAACGCGAATTCTTGATGGGCATGCACGGCTTTGGTGTGATCAGTTCGCCACAAGTAGTTGCCGCGATGGACCTGAGCCGCTTTATGTGCTTGGCCGATCTCGGTGGCGCAACTGGGCACTTGGCGATTGCGGCCTGCGAACGTTATCCAGCGTTGAAAGCGGTCGTTTTCGATTTGCCTGCTGCCTTGCCACTTGCGAAAGAAATTGTCGCACAGTCTTCGGTATGCGCGCGGATTGAGTTAGTTGGCGGTGATTTTTTTAGCGACCCGTTGCCGCCAGCCGACCTGTACGCGCTGGGGCGAATCTTGCATGATTGGAGCGAGGAGAAAATCCGCTTATTATTGAAGCGGATCTTTGCTGCCCTGCCGAGCCAAGGTGGCATTCTGGTTGCTGAAAAACTGTTGCTTGAGGATAAGACCGGACCGCGCTGGGCGCAAATGCAGAGTCTCAATATGTTGACTTGTACCGAAGGCAAAGAGAGGACTTTAAGCGAGTATGAAGTGTTGCTGCGGGAAGCGGGTTTTGTAAACGTGACCGGTTGTCGAACGAGCTCGCCACTCGACGTAACTCTTGCGATCAAGCCCTGATGTACGCGCAATCTAATCCTAGTGTGATCGCAGTTGGCTACTCCGTGCGCGCGCTCGTCGAAGCTTGCGCGCACGCGGGTTTGGAGAGTGTTGCAGTGGATCACTTTGGCGATGCTGATACAAGATACTATGCCAAAGATCGATGGATCGAATTTAAGATAACCGAGCAGGGTCGACTGTCGAGCGACACTCGATATGCATTACAAGCTGCTACGACAGAGTTGCTGCGAGCCGGTAAGTCGGTCGTTTTTTTGCTCGCAGGCGGCATGGAAAACTTGGGGGGAGCAGTTGAACAATTGCGTGAAATCGCCTCCGTACTCGGACCTACCGAAGTGCAGCGGCGAGCGCTGCGGAATATCGAATTCCTCTACAGCATTGCGCGGGCCGCTAACCTATCCACGCCGCAACTTCGGTTGGGTGAGACGCGCGGTAGCAATTGGTTATGGAAACCGAGTGCTAGCGCTGGCGGGTTAAAGATTGTGCGAAACGCACGCGCAGGAGCGGACCGTGGATCCGGTTATTGGCAAGAGTACATTCGTGGCGAACAGATCGGAGTGAGCTGCTTGTTAGACCATGACGGCTGCCGGATTCTTGGCGCTACAAGTAGCTTTGACGCTGCGGAGTGGCTGGGGCCGTCGGAATTTATCTACCGCGGTTCCTTCGGACCGATTGCGCTGAGCACTGATTGCCATTCGCAGATTGAATGTCTGTGCGGGCATATCAGCACTCGCACCGGGTATCGAGGTTGGCTGCAGTTTGATTTCATTCGAGACGAACGGGGTGCCTTGTGGTTACTGGAATGCAATCCACGTTGGACGGCAGGAATGGAGATATTCTTGTTTATTAGTGGTGCAAATCCAGTTCGAGAAATTCTTCAGAGCAACAACCTCTCAGCTTGGGCACCCACTAGAGTTCAAGGCGGCGAATTTGCATGCTTTGCCAAAGCGGTCGTCTATGCCACACATCCCATCAACCTAACTGACAAGCTAATTGGAAAGCTTGAATATGTTGAAGAACTAGCCGATCGACCGCATGCACCGCAGTTGATCGAATGTGGGCATCCGATTGCAACCGTCCGCGCAGGAATGCAGTGCGACCATGTAAGTCAGATGGAAGATTTAAATCGAGTCCGGTTGCTCGACAAGCTTCGGCAGCGAGCGGATAGTGTGGCCGAGTTGCTCCGCAACTCGGAGCCATTGTCCGATTATCGGCCTGCGTTTTCGTGAACGTAGTCGAGTTACGGAGCGACTCAACTACATGGATGCATCGCAAGCTGGAAGCTTACGCCACTTTGGAGGCAAAGCGAAGCGCGGCGGCGAGCGGGTCGAGCACCGTCACTGAAGCAGGTGCAATGGCTCTACGTTTAAGCTCCGTTAAGAGAAAGTTCTGGAATAATTTATCGTTGGACGCCAAACCGCCAGACAAGCAAAGTCGCCATGCTTGATTTGAAATTGCTAGTCGATGGTGGACTTGTTGAACTTGATCAGCAAGTGACCAGATTTGATTGCGGACGAATTGAAAGGTAGCGGCGCCGTTCGGTTGCGTCGACAGCTCCATGATGGCGGGCGCGAGCTGGGCCGCGAGCCGTCGATCGCTCGCGAGCGCAATGATGGCTGAATTTAGTTTTTCGGACGCAATGGGCATGTGCTGCGCAGCCAGAAAGCGGGTCAGCAAGTGAAGGCCAGCCGGGGTACGAGCCGGATCGAGACCTCCATCAATCCAAGTACAGAAAGGTTTTAGGAAGGCTTGCGCAATTCGCCATCCGCTCCCTTCATCTCCCAGCATGGGTCCCCAGCCTCCAGCTCGAACAACTTGCCCATCAGCGTCGAGCGCCGCCACGAGCGATCCTGTACCAGCGATCACGACGATGGACGACGACTCCGTATCGCAATCGCGAGCGTCGCATAGCAAAGGCTGAATATCGGAGGTAACGGTTAAACGAACACAGGAACCGAACGGCGAGTTGTGGATTAACGATTCCGTAACTCTCGCAACGTCCTCAGGTCGGCCAGCACCGGCGAGCATGAGGACCGCGCTGGAAATTTTTTCGGGACCGACTGCAGCTTCCACAAGCAGGCGTTCCAGCATCGTGATCAGGTTCGACCGAGCCTTATCCCAAGTTGCAATGGCTGCAGAGCCTGTTCCATCGGCGACATGACGAATCGTCGCCAGGCTGTAAGGAGGAAGGGCACCCGCTAGGTCTAACTTGGAGGCAGCCCCAGCCACTTTGCTGCCGCCTCCATCGATAGCAATCACCCATCGGCTAGAAGAACTGGTAGCTTGATTCATCACGGGCCCCCAGAGTAACGGCTCAATGACTTGAGGAAAAACTGCAGTAAAAACTGATAATCCAACATTGGTGACCGGTCGCACTGCCTCGATAGGGTTTACTGATCGCACAAAATCGCGAAACTTTGACACGTAGATCGTAGTTTATCGGCTACGATGGCAACGATATTCATCGGACGGACAAACAGCCGATTGCGTTCTATAACAGTCGAATGCATCGCGCAACCATGGATGACTAATCGCTTTTCTAGCACAACGGAATGCCAGTGACATTCACTAGCCCACAAAAACGCTCATTCTACCAACGCTGGGGTTGGGCGATTATCGCCGTTACCGTTTGCTTGACGCCGTTTGCGTTTTACAGCGCGGGGCGAACGGTTCAAAGCAACATCAACAAAGTTGAAGACTGGCTACCGAAGAACTTTGTCGAGACGACTCAGCTTGCCTGGTTCCGCAAGCACTTCGCGTGTGATCAGTTTATTGTTATCAGCTGGGATGGTTGTAAACTGGCGGATCCTGGGGTTCCTGGCGACACAGATGATCCTCGTATCGAACGTGTAGCGCAGTTATTAGTCCCTGATTCCGAGCTGGTTACTGCAGATCAATCGCTTACACCCGAGTTGGACACAGCACGGCGTCGGTACTTTAAGGTCGTCTCAACCGGACGGCGAGTGGTCGACAGTTTGGTCGCTGAGCCCTTGAAACTAGAACCGCAAACAGCGGTCGAACGACTGCAAGGGACAATGGTTGGCCCAGATCGTCTTCAAACTTGCGTGACGGTTACATTAACCCCCGAGGCGCTGGGCGAGTTGAAGTTAGTCCTGGGCCATGGCCAGCATCGGATCTTTCGTCCCAACGTTCCCCCGGGCGCGTTGCTACAATTACTTGAATTGGCGGGGGTGTCTGCCGAAGAGTTACGAATGGGTGGGCCGCCTGTCGACAACGTTGCAATCGATGAAGAAGGCGAGCGAACGTTGGTCCGCTTAGCGGGACTGTCTGGGCTACTTGGACTGGGGCTGGCTTGGTGGTCACTGCGCAGTGTGATGCTGACCATTATCGTCTTTTCCTGTGGAGTACTTAGCGCTGCGGCTTCGCTGGGATTGGTTTGGCTAACTGGTGAAACGCTTGACGCGATTCTAATGTCGATGCCATCACTGGTTTATGTGCTGGCAATCTCGGGTGCTGTACACCTAATCAACTACTATCGAGATGCGGTTCGTTCAGGTGGCCTAGAAGGCTCGGTTGAACGTGCGGTGATTGCAGCTTGGAAGCCCGCGTTCCTGTGTACATTGACGACAGCTATTGGATTGTTATCGCTGGTTACCAGTGAGATTGTACCAATTCGCAAGTTTGGTATCTATTCTGCATCGGGTGTTTTTACCCTTTTATGCGTAGTGTATTTCTTTCTCCCGGCTGCATTGCACGTCATACAATTTGGTAAACGTTGGGTGGGTGAACATAGTGACGAAGACAATCGGCATTCACACGTACTGACCAAAGGCGAACGATTCTGGGGTGCGTTTGGCGCACTCATCGTTCGTAATCATGCGATGGTTAGTTTGGGGTGTATCGTGTTTATTGCGATTGCATCATGGGGGCTTACCAACACTCGATCTAGCATTGAACTGCTGAAGTTATTCGATAGCGGTGCAAAGATCCTGAAAGACTACGCCTGGCTTGAAGAGAAACTCGGAAAACTTGTTCCGTTGGAGATTGTTGTTCGCTTTGATTCAGAGATTCAGTCCGATGAAACGGGCAAGTCAGTTTCACTAGGGCCTGATTCGCTGCGACTGAGTTTTCTTGAGCGATTGGAAACGATCGTTCGAATGCAAAAGATGATCGACGAGCGGTTTGGTGAAGCCGGCAGCAATATTATCGGCAACAGTTTGTCCGCAGCATCGTTTGCACCTGAATTGCCCCCGAGCGGTGGAGACACGTTTAGCTACGTTCATCGCAAGGCATTCGATGTGCGATTGAGTTCGAGTCGCGAAGAGTTCGCCAAAGCTGGATTCCTTAAGTACGATCCGGTCGACAACGGGGAATTGTGGCGAATCAGTGTGCGTGTGGCTGCTTTCCGTAATGTCGACTACGGCGAATTTGTGAGAGATCTGCGCGATGTCGCACGTCCGGTACTCGATGCCCACGACGCCCGCGTGCGGGTACTCGCGAAGCTCAACAGTTGGCTTGACGGTCGCGAACCAGCGGGCGCACGGATCGTTCTATGGAAATTCGTGAATAAAGAAGCTGCGGAGGGAACCGAGACATCTGACGACGAAATTATTACGGCGCACTTGTCCGCATTGCTAAGTCAATCGCGCTGCAAAGTGTTCCGAATTCAGGCAGATCCGCGTTCGACAACGCTTAGTCAACTTGAAAAACTCCAAGCCACCGACGCTGTGGTGGTACTTGGAAAATTTGGCGATGCGGATTTAAAAACGATTCGATCGGTAGTTCCGCATACGATCGATGCCCGCGTTCGTCAGCCATCTGCGCAGTCAAAACTCGCGGCCACCGCGCTGCGTCCAGATCCTCGTGGAACTGAACAAGCAGAGGTAGACGCCATTTATACCGGTGTTGTACCAATTGTCTACAAGGCTCAGCGGGCATTGCTGAACAGTTTGGTAGAGAGCACATTTTGGTCGTTTTTAACGATCACCCCTATCATGATGTTTGTATCGCGCAGTTTTGCAGCGGGCATAGTTGCAATGCTCCCCAACGTGTTGCCAGTGTTGGTGATCTTTGGTGCCATGGGATGGATGGGAATTCCTCTGGATATCGGTTCGATGATGACAGCGAGCATTGCGCTCGGTGTCGCGGTTGACGATACGATTCACTACCTGGCACGATATCGTGAGGACTTGGATCACTATGGTGATCGAAATCAGGCGATTGTGGCAACCTATCAGCACTGCGCGATACCAACTTTGCAAGCCGCCATGATTAGCGGTTTGGGATTGTCGGTATTTGCGTTTAGCACCTTCACTCCGACTCAGCGGTTCGGTTGGCTAATGTTGACAATTCTGATCGCTGGCGTGATTTCAGAGCTGGTAATGCTGCCGGCGCTTCTGGCAGGGCCGCTGGGTCGAGTATTCCAGCCAATCGCCGCAAGTCGCTCGCTGGCGAATCGTTTGATGCTGCGTTTGCGTTATCACGGGCCGCAGAGTTTACGACACAGCCGTTTATTCGGTACCTGCAAGAGTCGCCGCCGAGCGACTGGCGAAGCCGTACGGCGTGTTGCGTGATTTGTCGGCGAACTGAGTTACGTTCATGCGCGATCGCTTTGTTTACTTTGATCTTGGCAATGTGCTAGTTAAGTTTGATCATGCGATTGCGACACGGCAATTGGCGGAATTGGCTGGTTGTTCGCTGGCCGATTCGCAGTTCGCCTTGTTTGATTCGGGATTGGAAATTCGCTACGAGACCGGCTTGGTAAGCAGCGCCGAGTTTGTGGCAGAAATCAATATGCAACTCGGCACCAGACTCCCTTCAACCGTTGTATTGGAAGCGGTCAGTGCCATCTTTGAACCTAACTTGGAGATCCTCAGGGGACTCAGGCACATCCAAGCGTCGGGAGTCGGAATTGGATTGTTGTCCAATACCTGCGAGGGGCACTGGGAGTGGCTTAAGCGGCGCCAGTGGATCACGGCTGAAGATTGGTTCGACCCAGTCATTTTGAGCTACGAAGCCAAATTGATGAAGCCAGACGCGGCGCTCTACTTGCACTGCGAACAGCGCTGCGGTTTCAGTGGCTCGCAGATTTTCTTTACCGATGACCGCGCCGACAATATCGCTGCCGCTGCCGCCCAAGGCTGGGGAACTTACCAATATGGAAGCACCGATGGGTTAATCACTGCCTTTGATGCGTGGCTGTGCGTCACGCCAGCTGGAACCGTTAATGGCACTCGCCATTGGTGAAGTATGATTTCCAGCGAGCACATTGGCCGAGTGGAAATTCGTCCGTGCGCGCGATATCATGACAGCGTCGTAAAGGAATCTGTAAAAG
The DNA here is from genome assembly GCA_043771575.1 of Planctomycetia bacterium. Lineage (GTDB taxonomy): Bacteria > Planctomycetota > Planctomycetia > Pirellulales > Pirellulaceae > Aureliella. The sequence continues at coordinate 9,029 of JAYVHC010000355.1, read as the reverse complement.
GAAACATTGGATGGTGAATCCCATAGAGAAAGCAACCAGTGATATTCAAGTTCTACTTGGAGATAATCGTGAGTTGTTACTGACCCTTGGCAAGCATTCAGTACAAACTTGTATCACTTCCCCACCTTATTGGGGACTGCGAGACTATGATCACCCGCAGCAAATTGGCGCCGAAGCTAGCCCAAGGGAGTATGTTGAGAACTTGGTAGCGGTTTTTCGAAGCGTTTGGAATGTACTGCGGGATGATGGGACGCTTTGGCTAAACGTGGGCGATGGTTATGCGAGAAACGGTGGCACTGGAAACTGCGGCCCTAATGCTAAGGTTGGAAATACTCGCAAACTAATACAGAAGCGTAACTGCAAGGTGCCCGATTGCTGGGGGTTAAAAGACCGTGATCTGATGGGCCTGCCTTGGCGTATTGCATTTGCATTGCAGGAGGATGGCTGGCTACTGCGTTCAAAAATCACTTGGCTGAAAAAGTCCCCGATGCCGGAAAGCGTTAAGAATCGACCGACCAATGCGACGGAAGAAATATTTCTATTTGCAAAACAAAGTGATTATTTTTACGACCAAGATGGCATGCGTGAAGAGTCGGGCGCCAATTTGCGGAACTGCTGGGTGATCGGAACTGCTGGAAAAAACCGGTCACATCCAGCCGCATTTCCCTCTGAACTGGCGAGGCGATGTATTCTTTTGGGTTCCAAGGTTGGTGATACGGTAATGGATCCCTTTGGTGGTTCTGGAACAACTGCGATTGTCGCATTAGAGCTTTCGAGAAAAGCAATTTTAATGGAGCTGAACCCTGCGTATGTGAAGCACTCGAAAGAAAAAATGCGCAATGGCATGCAAAAAGCACTCCAGTTCTAGCGAAAAGTCTTTGGACGGTGCCGGTGCTAATTATCAAGCTGGGAAGCGAAGTCCTGGTTTGAAAGCCCTTATACTTCGGTTCTTTTTACTGAATTTGGGAAGGGTTCTTGAGTCGCGCGACATACAGGAGGCGAGTGGCGGAGCAGTTGAATGGGCTAGGCGAGTGCGCGAGCTTCGTAACGAAGAGGGGTATCAGATTCTCTCCCATAGAGATCGTGCTGATTTACGTCCTGGCCAGTATTTGCTTGAATCCGATTACCGGCAGCCGTCGTTTCGGCGGACGGTTTCGAAAGAGTTACGTGCTGTTGTACTTGAACGCAATGGCTATACTTGCCAGATGTGCGGTGTCGCAGCGGGTGATCCTGACCCGCTTGGTAGTAATCGTACGGTTCGTTTAACCATTGGGCACATTGTCGATAAGTCAAAAGGTGGCAAGGATAGCCTGAATAATCTTCGCGCAGTTTGCTCTGCATGCAATGAAGGTTTGCAAAATGCAGGTCCCCAAAAGCCGAGCCGAGTACAGGTCTTATCACAAGTTCGTCGAGCGACTATTGATGATCAACGTGCTGTTCTGGATTGGTTGTTGGAAAAGTTTCGACTGAATTCTGTGGCACGCAATAGTGAAGCCTAATTCATCGTCGTTTGCTCCCGAGTACAAGTAATACCGCTTTATAATTTTTTTCCGCTATTATCACTTGGGCGAATCGCTATGCAAAAACGGGGCAACGTTGAATTGGGATTACCACTTTCAATTGCCATTATTCTGGCGCTATTTGAAAGTCCTTTGTCGCGAGCGGAGGATTGGCCTGAGTTTCGGGGGCCAAATGGGCAAGGAATTTATGGGACGAGGGAGTTGCCCCTGAGATGGTCAAAGAGTGAAGGGGTGAAGTGGCGGGCGGAATTGCCGGGGAACGGATGGTCGAGCCCGATTGTGGTGGGTGGGACGATTTACTTGACAGCAGCAGTGCCTGTCAACAAAAAACCTGCCAGCGATAACCAGGATCTGGATTTGACGTTGATGATGATCGACGTTGAGTCAGGGAAGCTGCTGAAATCGGTGAAGTTGTTTACGCAGTCGGGGGCTAAAGCGCCGGGAATCCATTCGAAGAATAGCCACGCGAGTCCGACGCCGATCTTCGAAGAGGGACGGCTGTATTTGCATTTTGGGCATCAAGGGACCGCCTGCACAGATTTGCAAGGGAAGTTGTTGTGGAGCAACCAAGAGCTTGGCTATCCGCCTGTACATGGCAACGGGGGATCGCCAGTTGTCGTGGGCAAGCTATTGATTTTCTCGCGCGATGGGGCGGATATCAGTCAGGTTACGGCGCTTGACAAACTGACTGGCAAAGTGGTTTGGCAGCGTGAACGGGATGTGGAAGCCGATAAGCGATTTTCGTTTTGCACGCCGCTGGTAATCGAAGCGGCGGGACGAAAACAACTGATACTGCCCGGATCGAATGTCGTGCAAAGCCTTGTGCCGGAAACGGGTGAAGAGATTTGGCGACTGATTTACGATGGTTACTCGGTGATTCCCAGACCAATCTATAGTGACGGCTTGGTGTTCATTTGCACCGGTTACAATCGTCCAAGTTTGCTGGCGATTGATCCGACCGGAACGGGCGATGTGACGGCGACTCATTTGAGATGGAAGTGCGACGCGAATGTTCCGCATACGCCTTCTTTAGTTGCGCGTAGTGGTGAAATCTTGATGGTCAGTGATAAGGGAATTGCCAGCGGTGTGGATGTTGCCACCGGCAAGGAGCTTTGGAAAGAACGTATCGGCGGGAATTTCTCAGCTTCGCCGCTGCTGGTTGGCGACCGGATGTATCTGCTGAGCGAGGAAGGCGACACGACCATCCTGCAATTTGGCGAGCCACCACTTGAGTTGGCGAAGAACAAGCTGGGCGAGCGCTGTTTGGCTTCGCTGGCGATCATAGGCAACGATTTACTGATTCGTTCAGCCGATGCACTCTACCGGATCTCGGATGGGAAGTAGAAGGAATGTCGAAAGCAATACATTGTTACGAATTGCTGTTGTCGACGAAATTGCCTGAGGGCGGTTTGCCAGCAGTGATTGTGGCCTATGGCGATGATGACTTTTTGCGCAAAGAGTCTGTGCATCAGGTGCTGCAATTGGCTGCCGTCGAGCAAGATGAGCCGAAGCGCTATGATGGCGATGAATGCAAATGGATCGATGTGCATGATGAGTTAGCCACGATGTCCTTGTTTGCGACTTCGGAGCGGCGGATTGCTATTGTGGGCAACGCGGACGAGTTGCTGAAGAAGTCGCGACCGCAGTTAGAGAAGTGGTGTAACTCGCCGGCCGAATCATCGATGTTAATCATGGATTTGCCGACATTCCCAGCCAACACAAAACTGTTCAAAATCGTGGCGAACAAAGGATGGTTGATCGATTGTGGGTTGCCGACGGGCGGCGGTCGAAGCAAAACGGTGAGTATGCCTGATTTGCAGAAGTGGCTGCAAGCTTGGGGAAAGACTCGGCATGGTTTGAAGTTGACCGGGCCACAAGCTTTGCAAATCCTTTCGGCAGTTGGAACCGATAGTGGCATTTTACATCAAGAGTTGGCGAAACTGGCGTTGTATGCCGATGATTCGGGATCGTTGACGGGCGATAGTATCAAGCAGCATGTTGGCAGTTGGCGCACGCGAACGATGTGGGAGATTGCGGACGCGGTGACTGATGGTCGCATCGCGGATGCGCTGCGCGAGTTGGAGCGAGTGTTTGCGGGTGGTGAAGCGGCAGCAGCGGTAGTGCCGCAAATTGCGTGGAGTCTACGGCGGTTTGGCAATGCAGCCCATTTGATTCTGCAATCTAAACGGACCGGGCAGAATCTCTCGGCTCAGGCAGCGATTTCTCAAAGCGGATTTTGGGGTAACGATGCAAAGCTGGCCGACGAGCGGCTGCGGAGAATTGGATTGAAGAGGGCGAGTCGCATTACGGAGTGGTTGCTTGAATTGGATTTAAAGATCAAGGGCTCGCATTCGACACCGCAGCGAGCGCAGTTTGCGTTGGAGGAGCTTTGTTTGCGCTTTGCCTAAGGCAGATTGAGTCTGCTGGACTCGTACGGGGATGGATGACACGTCCCTAATAGGCGAGTAACGCGAGCCTGGCAGGGCGTGGTTTAGTAGTCCGGCATCAAACGAAGAGGTGGGACACGCTAATTTGATCAACCACGCCCTTCGAAGACCTCAGGGCGTGCCATCCGAAACCATCCCCCGAATTTCAAGTTTGACACTCCACAAGCCTTGATGTCGATGTCAAAGCCGCAAAACGTTGTTTTGTCCAATGATGGCATTTGTTTAGTAAGCCTTAATAGGCTAGCTTTCGGTTTAATCGATCTTTGCGCGCGGGAGCCGAACATGTATAGAACGCAGGAACTGTTTTCAATAACTGTGCAATCTAAGATGGGGCCAGCGCCGTGCGTTTCCAAGCGATCATTATTGCAATTGCGTTTACGATTTCCTTAGGCAGCCTGGTTTTTTCACAAACTAAGTCGAGCGCGCCTTCGCAAGCAATTTCGACGGATTTGCTGGAGGCGTACCGCAAAACGCAGTCGGTGAGCACCGAGGCGGAAGTTACGGCGATCGCGCGGGTTTGTTCGAAGGTTGTACCGGATACGAAACGAAGTAAAGCGGATCGCGAATACGCGGCAAGCCTGCTGGCTTGGTCACTGAATCGCCGCGGCGAGATGCGGAGCGCGGCAGCGGCGGAAAAGGTTGAAACTGGCAATTTGCAGTATGCGGATGCCCTGGATGCGAAAGCGCTGGAGGACTACAAGACTGCCGTCGAGTTTGCACCTTCTAATTGGCGAGTGCATCATAATTTGGCGATTTCGCTGGCGATGAAGGGGCAATATAAGAATGCCATTGATCGGCTAAACGCTGTCATCGATCTCAAGAATGACTATGCGAATGCGTACTTCAATCGCGGTGAGCTGAATTTTGAATTGAAGCAATTCCCCCAAGCAATACGCGACTACAGTCGGGCAATTGAGTTAACGGACAACGATCCGCAATATTATAATAGTCGCGGACATTGCCGATTTATGCTTGAGAGCTATGAAGAAGCAATTGATGATTATCGGCGCGCGGTCGAACTGGGCGGTGATAGCGCGGTCTATCACACAGATCTGGCGGATGCATTGCAGTTTACAGGCAAGTGGAAAGAAGCGGCGGAACTTTATCGTCAAGCGGTTGCCATCAACAGCCAATATGCTCGAGCATATCAAAATGCAGCTTGGATGATGGCGACCTGTCCAGACAAAAAATTCCGGAACACTGAGCTGGCGGTTTCGTCGGCTAAGAAAGCGATCGAGCTCGAGTCCGCGCCCACCATGCGAGCGTTCGATACGCTTGCCGCGGCTTGTGCTGCGACGGGCAAGATGCCAGATGCGGTCAAGTATCAGAAGCGTGCGCTCCAGTTAGCGGCTGTGGGCGAACGCGACGAAGTGCAGCAGCGGTTGGCACTGTACGAGCGTGGTGAGGCATATCTGCAGCCGGAATCGACTGAATCTCAACCAGTGCAAATTGCGACGGAACCAAAACCAAAAATTCGTACGGCTTCCGAGATAAGCTCCACTCGCAAATCGCGATAGTGCGGCTGTGGGTCGCATCTGCCGGATGCGACCACTCCGTTGAACGCTATGAAGATCAGGTAAACGATCATTCTGGATCTGTTTTAGGCGGCGCGGCATGGAGCGTGCGGAGAGGGGCAAGTTCGGCGACGAAGTCTTCGACGTCGGTAAATTCGCGGTAGACGCTGGCGAAGCGCACGTAAGCGACTTGATCGAGCTGACCGAGGCTTTCCATGACCATTTCGCCGATCAGGCGGGTGGGGATTTCCGAGTCGTAGTCAGCCAGGATTTCGGTTTCAATATCGATGGCGAGTTGGCGGATTCGATCGCTGCTGACAGGGCGTTTCCAGCAAGCGCGTTTGACACCGTGCTCAATTTTTTCACGTTGGAACGGTTCGCGAACATCCCCTTTTTTGACTACTTGAAGAGACGAGTGACCGACACGTTCGTAGGTTGTGAAGCGCTTTCTGCATTGACTACAGAAGCGTCGTCTTCGAATCGCTTTGCCATCTTCGCAGGCGCGCGAGTCAAGAACTCGATCGTTATCTGCGTTACAATGTGGGCAGATCATGGTCAGCTCCAAGCCGGGATGCTACCCTAGTGCTTTGTCCAATGTTCTTTGGGATGGCACACCCATCGAAGACTCTGGCTGTGCCACCCCTATCTAAGAATCCTGATTCTAATCTGGACAAAGCACTAGAAACAAAATCATGCCTTGATAGTAACCGCAATAGTGGCAGAGTTGAAGGGACTCGGTGGTTTTTTGACAGCTGAGTTTCATCAGCGAGCGCCTAGGATTGTTACCATGTAGGCCATTTCAGCTAAATCAATCTAACTGACTATAATCGGACGCGAAATTAGCATCAAAACGAACCCTCTCGAGAACTAAATCACAAGAGAACATCAATGTCCAACCAAGCAGATCAACCTGAAAGTCAATCACCGGCCCGCGACGCGTTTTTGGCTGCGGCGGCAGCGAAAATGGAAGACAATAAACAAATGCCCATTGAACGGAGTCTGTGGCAAGGTGGATATTCGGCCAAGGCCATGTACGGGACTTGGGCACTTTCGACCATTGTGACTATAACCGTCATTGTTTTGATCGCTATGTTCGCTAGCGATGTACCCAATGTTTGGGCTATTTCCGGCGCAGTCCTCATTTTCTGGTGGGTGCTGGCGATTGGAAGTTTTATTTACAAGCGGCTGAGCGTTCATTACGAACTGACGACCCAACGATTTGTGCACCAAGCCGGAATTTTAGTGCGTCGGACCGATCGTATCGAAGTGCTCGACATTAATGATGTGAGTTTCACGCAAGGAATCATCCAGCGAATTTTGGGGGTCGGTACCATTCGATTGTCAAGCAGCGATCGGACGCATCCCGAAATGGTACTCAGTGGGATCGACAAAGTGCCGGAAGTTGCCAGCCTGTTTGACGATATACGGCGGGCTGAGCGCCGCCGCAGAAGTCTGCATATCGAACAAAGCTGAATTGGCCAGCGAGTTACCATTGGTCGCCTAGAATGATAACGCCCTCGTCGGTCGTCGGCGGCAAATTCGATGTTTCGAGAATGGATTCGCCGCTGTTGATTGTCCCTTCATAGTCATAGGTCTCGCCGTCTGAAACTTCGGCGGACTGAACACTGGCACCTACGGCGCTGTTCAAGTCGCTAAGAATGGAACCCACACGACCATTCTCGGGGTCGGTTCGCTGCCACTTGCCGCCTACTCCAGCGTAGTCGCAGAGATAACCCGGCGCGCAAAGTGAGCATCCGCTTGAAACGGATCCGACGGCGACGAGCAGAATTGCTATAGCTGTTCGCATGATATTCCCTTGCTACACTCCAGATCCTAACAACCCACTTCATTCATCATCGGCAAGGTAGGGGCTGATTGTTAGGTAAGATTTGTGGATTGCGTCGAGTTTAACTTGTTTGAATATGCAAGCACTAGATACTGCTATAGCTCGGGCTGGGTGCTTGGGAGAACGTGAATTGGTAATTAAGCAATCGTCCAATAAAGCCGCAGTGTGGAAACCTGTGGGGCAAATTGCCTTATCGTGCACGCTAGCATTGGGCTGGTTCGTGATGGTCTTAGCGGCTAGTAGTCGCATGTATTTCTTGACAACCTATGAAGTCGGAAAAATGGTTGACCCGTTTTGGGAACCGTTTGCGGCGACGAATTTAGTTGTCCTGGTCTGTTTTGCTGTAATGGCTGGTTGGCTGGTATGGGTGTGTTTGAATCGCCAAGCGGGTTGCGGCTCACAGAGAAAAACGATTCTATTTTTCGCGCTGAGTGTATTGCCCTTGGTGTTTTGGTTGATGCGGGCTGCGGGTTGGGTAGAGTGGTCTGCTCAGTTTTGGGAAGTTATTTGGATTGCAGCCTGGACGGGACTGAGTTTTGGCGAGTTGGCTCGCAACCGAGTCGCGTGGGTTTCCCAAACGGCTCAGTCACCAGTCCATGGTGGTGGGTGGGCCGCCTATTTGGTGTTGACGTTCCTTAGCCTGCTGATTGGCAGTTGGTGGTTTAGTCAGTCCGTTGATTATTACCAAAATTTCCTGTTGGGTTTCAATGACTTTGGTCACTTCTTACAGCGAATTGTTAACACGTCGGCGGGCCGCGGAGTCTTGTTGGAATCCCCTGTTTTGCCGATGTTCTGGGATCACTTTAATCCGGGACTGCTACTGATCGTTCCACTGTGGAAGCTCTACCCTAGTGTCAAATTGGTTTTCGCACTGCAAGCGGGCGCGCTAGCAGCCGGCGGTCTGCTGACCTATGCAATCGCGCGGAGAATCGGCCATGCACAGTGGACAGCGTTAGCATTTGGAGTTGCTTGGTTGGTGCAGCCGTCTGTTGGGCAGATAAATTTGGCCTACACGTACGGGTGGCATCCAATAACGTTTGCGATACCCTTATTGCTCGCGGCCATCCTGTTTTTATTGACTCAGCGTAAGTTCAGTGCTTTGAGTTGCACATTGCTGGCACTCGCGATGGAGGAAGGGGTGTTTGTCATTGTCGCATTAGTAGCCGCCGTTTGTGCCGGTTTACCGTTGGTTGAGCGGTGGTGCAGCAAGCAGGAGCAAGGTACGAAAGATCATGATGCCGACGGACTGGTTGCAGCTTTACCGCCGGTGATTTGGTTTGCCGTAGCGGTGACTTCGGTGCTTGCGTTTGCAATGGTTTACCAATTTAGTGGATTGGCGCAGTTTCAGACAGGAAGATTTGTGGCGCTCGGGGGCTCGCCTTTGGAGATACTCCTGTCACCGGTGATTCGGCCCGGAGTGTTTTGGGGCCAAGTCTTAAAGGTTGAAAATATCATTTTCGTAGCACTGTTGTGGCTACCCTGCGGACTGCCTGCGCTGCTGAGGGGCTGGCGTTATTTGCTGCCAACTCTGTTACCGCTGGGCGTGTTGATTGTTTGGGATCATGCACCGGCACACAATGTGGCTTTTCAGTATCCATCTACGTTGCTGCCATTGTTTTGGTTGGCCAGTTTATCGGGTGCTCTGATGGGTAGCGAGGGAATCAAAAGTGATTCGGCTACCTCGAGTGCAGTGACGGCGCTG
>JAYVHC010000354.1:0-5899 GCA_043771575.1 Planctomycetia bacterium | reverse complement strand
CAAGAATTCGTATCGGCAAAATGTAGTGGAAACGAAATTGCGAAAAACCAACGTTTTCCACAATCAAGTCAAAGTTGTTGGGGAAGTTGGGCTAGCGTTAGGAATTTTTTTGCGCAAGGATAACCCGCCACAACCCCAGTTTTTTAACAGCCCAGGGCAAGCCTCCCATTTCGACCTTGGGTAGACTGCCGGGCGGCCGAAGATCTTGTCGAATTGCCTGCGATATTGAGCCAAGCGTCCACTTCCACCCATTTGAGTGTACCAGAACCAGGAATTCCGATTGTCAAGGAATCGCTGCAAGGACGAACAGGAGAGCCCTCAAACGCAAATGTTGGCAGGAGCCTGGGAACGAGCGTGTTCGAGGTGGCGATCGGCGAGAAGTAACGAAAAATCTATGCATTATCTGTATAGTCCGTGAGGTTGTAGGGGAAAAACTGCGAGCTAGCGCTATGTCCCAATAGCTCACAAAACGATTGGGACAATCGTTCTACACTAAAACCGTGCAATGCTTGCAGCTACCAGTTCTTTTTAGTTCGCTTGGCAAGTCTTTTCCGGAGTGTGCAGATCCAAATTGCGAGATTTGCCTTACTCCTATCGCAACACCCCTCGAAGGTCCCCACCATCGCGGCTAAATTTAACCCCTACACCAATCAGAATTCGGTTCTAAGCCTACGGATTTTAACAGTCCCAACACCTTCGAGATCAAGTTGTCTAAATGAAAGCCATCGCTGTTCGACCCGGAAAGCCCTCAAGTGTTCACTTGCGCGACATCGCCGCTCCCAATTTGGACAGTGTTCCGTGTGGAAAAGGAATTCAGATCAAAGTCCTCAAAGTTGGCGTGGACGCAACGGACCGCGAGATCAACGACGCCTTGTACGGCAATGCCCCTCCCGGCGATGACTACTTGATCTTAGGCCACGAGTGCTTTGGTATCGTCGAAGCTGTCGGACCGATGGTACGCACCGTAAAGCCTGGCGACTACGTTACCGCGACCGTGCGCCGGCCTGGCGGATCGATCTACGATCATATCGGTACCTACGATATGACCAGCGAGGAAGTCTATTACGAGCGTGGAATCAACTTGCTGCATGGTTATTTGACCGAGCGAATTGTGGATGCGGAAGAGTATGTTGTTCGGGTTCCCAAGGGCTTGAAGCATCTACACGTGTTGATGGAACCGATGAGCTGCGCTGCAAAAGCAATTCATCAAGCTTTCGAATGCCAGCGCCGAATGAAAGTCTGGCGACCGCAGCGTGCATTCGTGATGGGGGCAGGTCAAATTGGTTTGCTCTCGACGCTAGTGTTGAGATTGAAAGGCTTGGATGTATACACGTTGGCCCGCGCACCGGGTCCGCATCTCAAGAGCGAGATCGTAACGGGCATGGAAGCCAAGTACATTAGCACTCAAGAAATGCCGCTCATGGATCTGGTTGCAAAAGTCGGAAAAGCCGACTTGATCATTGATGCGACCGGCAGCAGCCACCTAGCCTTCGAAGCCATGCAAGCCCTCGGTCACAATGGCACGCTCGTGTGGACTAGCATCACAGGTGGCAGCAAGAACATTGAAGTTCCCTCCGACAAAATCAACATCGAATGGGTTCTTGGAAACAAGCTCTTGCTGGGTTCGGTAAACGCCAATCGAGAGTATTTTGAATCGGGCATCAAGGACATGGCACTCGGTGAAGTCATGTATCCTGGCGTGCTACAAAGGATCCTCACCAACCCAGTTGACGGTCTCGATAACTACGCTGAGATGATGCGTTTGCTGGTCGAAGATAACACCGCTCTGAAAGTCTTCGTCAATGTGGCGGACGAGTAGCTGTTTATACATCTCAGTTGTTCTTATTGGCGGGCTTGGCTGCAACCAACAGGCGAGCACGCCGAATAACTCTGCCGCTTTGCTGCTGGTAGAAAAAGGAGAACTCAGTTTCGAGGCACAACATGCTCAAGTGCTTCGCGGTGAAGCAATCGCAATTCGACTGACTCACACCAAAATCTCCGGCGATCAACTTGGGCACCTCCGTGCGGTCAGCGATAAACTGCTTGAGTTGCAATTGGACGCGGGCGAGCTTAATGATGCATCGATCGAATCACTCACACAGTTAACTGCCCTTGAGCATTTACGATTGCGTGACAGTCCCATCACCGACGCAGGGATCGCCAAACTAGATCCACGCAAATTGCCGAACCTGAGGATTATCAACCTGCCGCAGTCGAGTTTGACGGCTGCCGGACTGGAGCATCTGGCTAGATTTCCAAAGCTTGTTCAGTTGCGATTAAGTGCAGCGACGCTGGACGACCGCGCCGCGGAAGTACTGGCCACGTTCCCCATACTCCGTTCGTTGCACTTGATCGGACCAAAATTCACCGACGCTGCACTTGATCAACTCGCCAAGGCTCCGAAACTCGCATCGCTCTACATTGATGATTGCCACCTGAGCGACGCCGCGTGGGAACGACTCTTCAAGGCCAAACCTAGCATCCACGTTCATATCGATCAACACCACCACGACCGCGACCCCAACGCAGATCACTGACCGTGAAGATCTCTGTGTTCTCTGAGCCTCCGTGTTGCAGGAGTTTAGGAGTATTGAAACAGGGAGGCACGGAGGTCACAGAGAATCGACTTCTCCTGACATGTGTGACGGGAAGGGCTGGCACTCGCAGCTGAAGGCTAATGTCAAAAAACAAAAAGGGACACCCGCGGGCGTCCCTTTGATTTTTTTAGCTTGGGCGCACCTAGTTATTAGGTACCGAATTCGGGTCGGCGACGACCGAGCTGTTCTTGCAGGCGAGCGACAATGCTGGAGTGCATTTGGCTCACGCGGCTTTCGCTCAAATCCAGCGTCGCACCGATTTCCTTCATCGTCAATTCTTCATAGTAGTAAAGAATAATGATTAGGCGTTCGTTGCGGTTGAGACCTTTGGTGACCAGACGCATCAAGTCGCTCTTTTGAACGCGACGTGTTGGGTCTTCGCCCTTTTTGTCTTCGAGGATGTCGATTTCGCGGACGTCTTTGTAGCTGTCAGTCTCGTACCACTTCTTATTCAAGCTGACGAGGTTTACCGCGCTGGCTTCCATGAGCATCTTATCCAGCTCGGCGGCGGGAATCTGCATGTGCTCGGACAGTTCGCGTTCAGACGGAGCGCGACCGTACTTGGTTTCAAGATGCTTCTTCGCTTCGCCAAGTTTGCTGGCTTTGCTACGAACTAAACGTGGAACCCAGTCCATCGTGCGTAGTTCGTCGAGCATCGCACCGCGAATACGCGGCACGCAGTAGGTTTCGAACTTGACACCTCGACCGGTGTCGAATGCATCGATCGCATCCATCAAGCCGAAGATGCCCGCGCTGATCAAATCGTCCAGCTCGACGCCGTCTGGCAAGCGTTGCCAAATGCGATCGCCGTTGTAACGGACAAGCGGCATGTACTGTTCGATTAGACGGTTGCGCAGATCAATATTATCTGGTTCAAGTTTGTAACGTTTCCAAACTTCTTGAATATCCACTTCGGGCGCGATCGACGTTGCCATCCAATCCTCCATGATTTTCCTGGCAGTAGTGGCGCTAATTGTCCGAGGGTAAATTGCGCCAAACTCAAGTTGCGTTCAACTGTGTTGGCTACATCGCGTCGATCGAGCCACCGATCGCAGCAATGCAGGATTTTTCAGTCGAGGCGAGTTTTAGCGAGAACTTTTCTTGAAGGCCATGCCAACTTCTCCGGTTTATTCCGAAGGTGATTCGGTTGAGCTATCGGCGGCGGCAGTTAAGCGAGCCATTTCACTTCGGAAACGATTTTCAACCGAATCGCACACAGTTTGGTCAGCTATCCAGCCGATGCAAAAGCCTAGTGCGGAGAACGCGGCGAAAACCACCAGAGCCTGAACCAAAATCTCGTCAGCTAGATTACCTACAAACAGTCCACGCAAAATAGCGAAGCACATAGCCACTGCCCCAAGCACGCCAGAGTATGCTCGGGCCATTTGCTAGCCTCCTGCTCGCTGCGACATCCTATGACTTCGACAACCAAGTTTGTTGAAGAAATCGACAATTTCCCTCACTCGAACAAGCCGCCCGCACTTCCAAATACAGGCAGCTTGCCCGACACTCCATTCATCGGCATCAGGGTATGCGAAGTTTAATTTTATTTCTTCACCCTGCAGAAGTTCGCCAGGTTAACAAGTACGCTTGCTAGCTTAATGCGCGATGACTTATGCGCAATAACCGTAGCTGGTTTCGTTAGAAATCAGTCACGGCAAAGGTGGTTTCTTGGTTTAACCTGATTTCTTACGAAACCAGCTACCATGCTTTAGAACTACCCTAAACGGCTACTTCAGCAGCGATGAAAAACTGCCTTTGGATTTCGGTTTGCTGATCATGGGCCCTCGTTGGATTTCATCCATTGGATCCGGATGATTCCCGCGAAAGCTCGCCAGCGCCGCAACTGCCCAACTGGTGGCCATGACGGAAATGAATTGATCCTTACCGTGCGGATCACCATTGTCGAAAAAAGGTCTGATCGGTATCGAACGACTTTCGACATGCCAAGATCCGTCCTCTTCTTGAGTTCGCAACAGGAAATCGATTGCATCGTTTGTTACACGCCGAGGAAGCCCTGACCTTCCCTTATAGCGACTGTGAGTCTGTGCATCAATTAATAAGGACATGCCTGTTGCGTAGGCGTCGCTAGGTAAATCGTTCGCTTGGCCCCATCCGCCATTTTTTCGTTGGCTGTCTTGGAGCAATGAATCAAGCAAATCTGGACCACCCATTCCGATTCCGCCCTCACCGCCCCTGCCCATCCCAGGCAACTCACTATCTTCTATATCACGAACGTCTATATCGCTTTCGTTTACGTCCATTCCACCCATGCCCATACCCATTCCGCCAAAACCGAATCTGTCCATATCCACTGAATGTCGGACTAGGTAACGCAACCACAACAATCCGACTAGGTCTTCATGATCAACTGGCTTCTCGACATCGGAACTCCACTTTGTTGCTCGTTTCATTGCGCTACGAACTTGCAACTGATCTACGGGCGAATGAATTCCGTACTTTGCCAGTCCTAGGAACGCGACCGCCGTGGCCATGGCCCGCGAAGCGGAGGCTGGTGGACGGATTGAATCGAGTTCCCAGCCACCATCCTCGGACTGAGTCTTCAGTAAGTACTGCACCATCGCGTGCGTCGTTTCATTGGGCTTTACTCTGGCAATCTCCATCGTCCACAGTCCATATCCCACTGCCAGCGCGCCACCTTCGATCTTCGTTCCATCGAGAAGCTTCGGCCGTTTCATTTCAAACGAAGATGTCGTAAAGTCGACGATTCCCCGAGTGCCAACGGAATTAATGAACTGCAGTGACCGGGGTAAATTCGAATCCCTTAGCGAAAACGCCAGCAATGGAAGCGTTTGGTGATGGCATGAAAAACACTTGCGGTGCTCCGGATAATTCTGAACCGCGGATGCAAGAACTTTGTAACCTTTGAGCAACGCGGCAGATACTTTTGTCGGGCGGACTTGGTCTTCTTTTCGCCGTTCTGGTGGTTCAGCCCAGGCACCAGTTGTCAGGATACTGCCTACACAAATCGAAAACACTCCAACGAATCGAAGTAGCATGGTGTTAGACTCCTGAATGCAGTTGCGACACGATAAGATTGAGATGAGACTGCACAACCATTATGTCGTAGTGGCAATATTGAAGTAAATCCTTTCCAGAGCAAATCGTCGACTTGTCGGTATTCTTTAGCCGTGTGCCGCTGGCTGCGCCAGTGAACCGACGTAGTTGTAATACGTTCCAAATCAGCGAATGTTGGCGGCAGATTTTATTCTAACGTTCAAAGTGGTTTCCGCTTGCTTACGCTTTCGGGTTAGTAAAATAGAATAACGCTGAAAAGCAGG
>JAYVHC010000353.1:0-4107 GCA_043771575.1 Planctomycetia bacterium | reverse complement strand
CGGTGAAAACTGATCGCGATGATAATAACGTTCGCTTGCGTTCCCTCAAAATCGGCAACGATACTTTCTTGCAGTTAATCAACAATGCATCGTGGACAGAACGTGTGACCATGGACGTTAAGATTGCTGACATCCGTGGCGTTTATGAAGTACTCGGTGGTAAGGAATTGACCATCGACGGAGCCACGACATCCAATCGTTCGAGTTCGCGAGTTGACGCAAACGGATCAAGAGTAAGCACAGTTTGGCAGTTCGATGTGCCACCTTATGAAATGATCGGGTTCAAAATCTCCGACCCACAATTCAAACTAAACAACTTTATTCACTCGCCGGACCCCAGTTTAATTGAAGCGATGAAGGTCGAAATCGACGCGTTAGAAAACAGAATGAGCATGATTAGCGATACTGCCCGTTTGGAGTCTCTCGACGTACCAGGCGGGGATTTCGAGCAGTGGGTTGATGGAAGTCGACCAGTCGGTTGGACGGTTTCTTCGCTGCCACAGGTATCGATTCGACAAGAAAATGCCCTGCCTCACAGTGGTTTAAGTTGCGTGGCAATTGAGAACCGCAACCAAGCTCAAGTGTCCGCGTGGATGCAAAGCGAGCAAATTCGCATACCGGAATCCGGACGTTTGGTAGTGAACGCTTGGGTACGTGCCCCCGCAGTGGGAAATACACCGCAAGTCTTGCGATTATCGCTTATCGGTCGAACTCGTGATGGCCGTCGCTATCAACGGATGCACCAGTTCGCAGCGCATATAGCCAATTCGGAGTTGCCAATTGATTGGGGAAAACGACCGATGACGCTGTTCGTTACCGACCTGCCGAGCGCCGAACTAACTGAGCTTTACGTTGCTTTCGATTTGGTCGGGCCGGGCAAAGTATGGGTCGACGATATCCAAGCGGTGGAAGCGTACTTGAGTCCTGAGGAACGCGTTCAAATTCGTGGACAGATCTTCTTGGCGAAAGAAAAGCTGCGCGACAACAATGCGTTTCCAGCAGAGCAAGTGCTCAATAGTCACTTGGCACGCTACCTGGCTTCCATCAATCCCAGGCCCGCGTCGACATCGCAAGTCAACCCCACCCAAGTTGCTCAGCCGGAAAAGCCGGTCAGCGGCAATCGCTGGAACAACTCACCACCCATCCTTTATCAACTGCGCGAGTCTGTGCGTGAACGCTGGCAGAAGTGATTCAAGGGTGCGTCTACTCGAAACTGTAAAGGCACAAGTATGACGACCAAGGATGATTCTACGACGACCGTCGCCGAGCTAAAGGTGGTCGTGCAGCGATTTGTCGACGAGCGAAATTGGCGCAAGTTTCACAATGCCAAGAATCTCTCCATGTCACTAGCAATCGAAGCGGCGGAGTTAATGGAACACTTTCAATGGCTTACAACCGACGAGGTGGTGAACGGCCAGCAGCAAGATTTTGTCGAGATCGCAGACGAATTGGCGGACGTAACCTGCTACGCACTGGCACTTGCAAATGTTTTGCAAATCGACCTCGCTCAAGCTGTGAACAATAAAATGGTGAAGAACCGCCTGAAATATCCAGCGGAACAACGATTGTAGAACGATTGTCCTCAATCGTTCCCGAAAGCTGGTCGGCTCACTTGAACGGTTTCCTCGGTTGGAAAAATGCGCGTTGACTTCGGTCCGTTGCCCTTCGGCGAAACGGTTGGGGACAACCGTTCTACACTTTTTATCAGCCCAGCGAGAGGCTCCTGCCGAGCCTTAGCGCTTGCGCCTAGCACGGACTAGTTGATTTGTGAGCCGCTGGCACTAGACTAACTCCATGCGCTGTGTAGGTTTTTGGAATTTCTGTCAAACGCGAAGCAGTCAGTTTTTTTAAGAGTCCTTAACTCGGGAATCGAAGATCCGCTTATGTCACTGACCCTTGAAGATGTCAAAAAAGTTGCGGTTCTCGCGAGACTCGAGTTTTCGGAAAGCGAACTTGCTGTGTTCACTGAGCAGTTGGGCAACATTGTTGCCTTCGTCGAGCAGCTTTCCCAAGTACCCACAGAGGGCATTGAACCCATGGCCCACCCGCTCGACGTACACTCAGTCCTGCGAGTTGACGAAGGACTACCTGGACTTACCCGCAAAGCAGCTCTCTGCAACTCGCCAAACCACGACGACACCTTCTTCTTGGTGCCTCCGGTCATGGCCCGCAGGAACTGATAGCAGCCTATCCTCGGACCCTGAGTGCGCGGAGCCGAAGCGTTAGGCTAGAATGAAGTTGCTAATCTTCTCGCCAAAAAATCCTGCTAAATCTACGCGAGGTATTTGTCATGTTCTATCGACTCGTGCGCATCAATACAGCACAGGGGAGCAAAGTTCAATATTGGCCGCTCGAGCTTCCCGCTATTGTTGGACGCGGCGAAGAGGCATCCGTTTTCATCGATGACGAATCGCTTAGTCGCTCGCATTGTCAATTGCTTCTAGGACCGGATGAGAGTTTAGTAGTCCGCGATCACGGTTCGACTAATGGCACCTACGTCAATGGAGATCGAATTAAACAGACTCATTCGCTGGTACCGGGCGATGCGTTGCAGTTGGGGTCTGTAACGCTAATGGTCGAATATACTTCCGAAACTGATCCGGGTCTACCGGTGAAGAAGAAAGTAAATGTGTCCACCGCTTCCACGCAGCCCATGCGGACAATCCCCAAGCCACGGGTAAGGCAAGATGAAGTCAAGCCTTCCACCAAACGCTGGTGGGAGTTCTGGAGAGATTGAGTTTGTCTGTGCCGTACGCCTCCCGCTTGGCCTCCCGCTTGCTAAGTGGCGATGATATCGCGGACTACTTTTCCCTCAACGTCAGTCAAGCGGAAGTCGCGCCCGGCGTAGCGGAAGGTGAGACGCTCGTGATCTAGGCCGAGGAGGTAGAGCATGGTCGCATGCAGGTCGTGCACGGAAACGGGATTCTCTACAGCGCGGAAACCAAAATCATCGGTGGCTCCATAAATCGTGCCTCCCTTGACTCCGCCGCCCGCCATCCACAGAGAATAACCCCAGTGGTTGTGGTCACGGCCCAAACCGGCTCCGGATCCGTTCTGCCCCATTTCGACCGAGGGTGTTCTGCCGAACTCGCCGGAACACACAATGAGAGTTTCATCAAGCATCCCGCGCTGCTTGAGATCAATAATTAAAGCCGCCAATCCTTGATCGCACTCGTTAGCAACTTTGCGATGCTCTTCTTTGATATTTGAGTGACTGTCCCACGGTTGCAAGTTGCCGTGCCAAGTCTGTACGAAACGTACTCCGCGCTCGACCAAGCGCCGAGCCATCAACAACTGACGGTTCTGCGGGCCTGCGCCGTACAATTTGAGAATGTGCTCAGGCTCTCGACTTAAGTCGAACGCGTCCGTGGCTTCGATCTGCATACGATAGGCGAGTTCAAACGAACGCACGCGGGCTTCAATGGCCGCTTCGCCAGGGCGTTCGGCCAGATGGCGAGCGTTGAGCGACTGGAGAAGGTCGAACTGCTCGCGTTGCTGCTGTGTAGTCAACCGAGTGTTTCGAATGTGTTCGATCAGTTTCGCTGGGTCGCTGTTCGAAGTATCGATAAGCGTGCCTTGATAGGCGCCAGGTATAAAAGCACTGCGCCAGTTGCCTGCACCACCCACCGGCAATCCACCAGGACACAGCGCAACGAAGCCAGGCAAATTCTGGTTTTCCGAGCCAATTCCCCAGGTTAACCATGAACCGATACTGGGACGAACCAAGCGTTGATCGCCAGTGTTCATCAGCATGAGCGACATCTCATGATTCGGCAATTCGGCATGCATCGACCGAATGACAACCATCTCGTCGGCACAAGTGGACAGATGCGGAAACAGATCGCTGATGGGAATTCCGCTTTGGCCATGTTGTTTAAAAGTGAACGGTGAGGGAAGCGCAACCCCCGTTTTGCGTTCGGTCTGCAGATTATCGAAGGGCAACATCTGTCCGCCGCGCTTAGTCAGTTCCGGTTTCGGATCGAACGTATCGACTTGTGACACACCGCCGTTGAGAAAGATGTGAATCACATGCTTGGCGCGACCAGGGAAATGCGTCTTGACGCCCGCCTGCGAGGCGCCACAGAGCATGTCAGCCACTGCCAATGC
>JAYVHC010000352.1:0-3415 GCA_043771575.1 Planctomycetia bacterium | reverse complement strand
TCCCGCCAAGAACAACGTCAGTATTTCACCCAAACTATAACCGCGCGCGCCCCTTCAGCCAACTCGACGGATTAGCAATGCTGGCAACTCCACCGCGCGACGCCGTCAAGCTTAAGTACTTCCCTGTGATCGGCTTACATGCTGCAACTGGTTTGTAGCCATAGTATCTGGATGTGGGAAACCGAGTCCCTTATCGACCAAATTCAACAACGACTCTCCTCGTAGGAAACGCCCAAGGTTTGCGCAAGCCAATCGCGTCGAATCGTCCACTCGACTAGCCGCCTGTGCTCCGACATGCGGAGTGATGAGCACATTGGGCAATTCCCAGAGAGGACTTTCGGTCGGCAAGGGTTCGACGTCGGTCACATCCACACCTGCACCAGCCAGCTTTCCACTCTTCAAAGCGGCGATCAGCGCGAGCTCGTCAACGCATTGCCCGCGGGCCACATTGATCAAGTAACTGCCGTGGGGCATTGACTCAAAAACCGTGACATCAATCAGCTTCTCCGTGTTCGCATTGAGCGGCAAACACAAAATCAAAATGTCACTTTGAGCTGCCAAATCGTGTAGCCGATCGGCGGGCCACAATTGCTCAACAGTCGCTGGTTTGCGAACCGGATAATAATCTGTAGCCTTCACAGTCACCTGAAATGGCATCAGCAGCTCCGCCAGCCGTCTTCCATTGCCACCGAAACCAACAATTCCCACGCGTTTCCCACGCAAGTCATCGGTCGGGCGTCTCACAAACTCTTTATTCATTGCCTGTCTAAAAAATGTGGGAAGGCCTCGTAGCAATCCCAAGAGCAGAGCCAGCGTCTGCTCACCCACTTGATTGGCGAACAATCCCGAAGCGCTACAAACCTTGATTGGCGAGTCGATCACGCTCGGTACCAAGCAATGATCCAGCCCGGCGGCCGAACTTTGGATCAACTTCAAACGTCCTTGTATGACTACCGCATCCCAATCGACCGGGACTTTGGCATGGCCCACAAAGATGTCCGCGTCAAAAATCGCCCTCCCAATCCCCTCTTGTCCGGCGTTGATGATCTTCGTCGGAGAGGTGGCGACCTGCGCTGCGGCCTGAATCCACTGGACATGACGATCTTCAACTGGGTAGCACAAAACGATGTTCATAAGGCGTTTCAATCCGAGAATCGATCTTCCAGGCTGGTTCGCAAACGACAAGTCCAGTGTAACATGATGAATCCAATTTCCGGATGACCCGATCGTTATGAATTCCAATCCGACCGCTCTCAAACTCGAGTCCTCCCAGCAGTCTGCCGCGATCGCTGCATCCAACCCGAGTTCCGAAACCTATGGCTCAATTTCGCAGTGGTGGCGCAGCCCCTGGGGTCCCGGTCCGCTCATTGGCTTGGCATTGCCGCTGATGATGTCCGCCGGTTTTATGTCGCTGACCCTGTTTACCGATCGCACCCTGCTGTATTGGCAAAGCGAATCTGCCGCATCTGCCGCAATGGGAGCTGGCGCACTCTATTGGACCATTGGTTGCCTACCGATGGGATTGCTCGGCTACCTCAGCACCTTCGTGTCGCAGTATCGCGGCTCTGGCCAACCCCATCGAGTCGGTGTTGCTTACCAGCATGCCTCGGCGATCGCCTGGATGTTCGTGCCTGTTTACATTTTCCTGATTCTGATCGCGCCGTGGTTCTTCATTTCAGCCGGTCACGCGCCGGAGTTGGTCGAAATGGAGTCCAATTACCTGCGTATTGTGTTAGTGGGCGGCATTTCCGTGCTCTTCTACAGTGTCCAAAGCGGTCTGTTGACTGGCCAGGGGCGTGCCGGCATTGTTCTAGCCGTCGACGCGCTGGCAACCGTGGTAAATCTTGTGCTCAGCATCCTACTGATCTTCGGCCTTGGTCCGATTCCCGCCATGGGAGTCAGCGGAGCTGCAGCCGGAACATCCGTTTCCTTCTGGATGAAGCTGCCCATAATGAACTGGATTATCAGGCGGGATCAACGCATGCGTGCAACCTACGCAGTTGGAATTTCCAAGCCATGGGAACGCGACATGTTCCGCCGCTTGGTCGTTTTCGGCACACCCGCTGGCTTGCAGATGCTCGCGGAAGCCGGCTGTTTCTCCATCATCATGTTACAAGTCGGTGGGCTGGGTCAGTTGCCGATGGCCGCCACGACACTTGCCCTTGGACTAAACGTGTTAGCGTTCGTTCCCATGATTGGTCTGGGTATTGGTGTTGGCGTCCTCGTCGGTCAACATGTTACCGAAGGACGCATCGATCTCGCGCGGCGTATGGTTTGGTGCGCTCTGACTTTGTCGATGATCTACACCAGTTTCTTTGCGGTCACGCTGGGCCTGTTTCCGCAAACCATGGCGTCGCTTTATGCCCTCGGCACGCCAACCGAACGCTTTTCCATCATGGAGCCAATGCTCGTGCCGTTATTGCAAGTCATCGCCTTCTACTGTGTGCTTGACGGCATTCAAATCGTATTTGTAGGGGCGATCAAAGGTGCCGGCGATACTTGGTTTGTGTTGCTGGCAACGTTCTTCGTTTCCGGCGGCTCGGTCATCGTAGGCTTGATCCTGCAAGCGTACTTGGGAGCTAGTCTGATGCTCTGGTGGTACGTCATCGCTGGCTGGGTCACCGCTATGGCACTCGCCTTCTGGCTTCGTTACGTTCAAGGAGCTTGGGAAAGCAAGCGAGTGATCGAAAACGTAAGGTAAGCTGCCCGCTGGCCAACAGTCGCGTTGAGCTAGCGGCAATCGTCCCACAACATCATCAACCTTAACTAAGAATCACACCATGCATTATCGACAACTCGGCCAATCCGACCTTAAACTCAGCACTATCGGTTTCGGTTCCTGGGCCATCGGCGGAGGTGATTGGAAATTCGGCTGGGGCAATCAAGATGCCCGCGAAGCGATCGATGCGATCATCGCCGCAGTCGACCTGGGCATCAATTGGATCGACACCGCAGCCGTCTATGGCGGTGGCCAGTCCGAGGAATTGGTCGGCCAAGCGCTCAAAGAGCTCGGTCCCGCGCGGCGCCCGATCGTGGCTACCAAATGCGGCCGCGTAATGCGCGATCCTGAAACGATCGACAAAGTGCTCAAACGCGAAAGTATCATCGCTGAGTGCGACGCGAGCCTCAAGCGACTTGGCGTCGACTGTATCGACCTTTATCAAATGCACTGGCCTGAGCCTGACGAAGATATCGAAGAAGGCTGGCGGACACTCGTCGAACTCAAACGCCAAGGCAAGGTCCGCGAAATTGGTGTTTCCAATCACAGCGTCGAACAGCTCAAGCGACTGCAAGCCATCCATCCTGTCTGTTCGCTGCAACCACCTTACAGTTTGATCGTGCCCGATGCCGAACAGCAATTGTTGCCTTACTGCGGCGAGCAAAAGATCGGCGTTGTCACTTACAGTCCGATGTA
>JAYVHC010000351.1:0-6225 GCA_043771575.1 Planctomycetia bacterium | reverse complement strand
CGATCCATCATAACGGGAGAGCGACGCTCCTGCGGAGCTTTATTGGGCGGCCATTTTGCGTCCACAAGCACTTGGGGCCGATCTCGCGGCCGAAAAAGCACGCTAGGAGCCTCGCTCTCCTCGCTCTCCCGACCGGTGTTTTCATTAGTCGAAACGCCAATAAAGATGTTTAGAGCAGTGGGGCGAAGCTCCTGCTGAGCCGCTCGGTAATATGCTCGGTAGGAACCTCGCCCTCCCGTTGCGCGAACCCCAAAATCTAATCTGGACAGAGCACTAACTCGCGTCCTAACGAACGCAAAAAGGCGACTGAGATAACTCAGTCGCCTTTGACTTCATTTTAATAGCCGGGTGGCCTGCGATTAGTAAACGGTGTTGGCACCAACGTCTGGGTTACCGCACATGTGGAAGTGATTATGGTCAATGTAAATCACTTCAGACGCTTCTTTATCTTCGAGCGTATAGGGTACCGGCCAGCCGTTGATGGTTCGCTCGGAAAAGTAGATCGTAACCTTGTAATGAGCGTGATGCAGCTTGGCCATTCCGATCAGGGGAATGAACCGAGGTGGATCCACGTAGTCTGCGATCTTCTCTTTGACTATCTGCACGTTGTTGCGATGCTTCTCGTACAGCAACGGAATTCCGCCACGAGTGGGACGCGCTTTTTCGAGCGCTTGGATCACTTCATCATCACTCGGCGGATCAAGCGCAATGGCTGTGTCGCCAGCGGTGATCGGGCCGATGATGGGCACGCGTTCATAACGCTCGTGGTTATGAAACTGCACTTCCTCTTCATCTTGAAAATACGGGCTGACGGGAATCGGAATCCCCATGAATCCTAGGTTGATACCTTGCGTGATTCCAACGCACCCAGACGAAGCGGTAAGGCCTGCTGCGAGCATTAATCCAGCCAATGTGTTCATGCGTAGCATCGAACGATCCCTCGTTTCGATTGTGTGGTTCTGGAAACAGCAGCGACCTACTGCCCACCCGGCGTTCCATCCCAACTCATGTTTTACCGTATCAATGATAGCAGTAGGCCATGCGTTGCTCAGGTCGCCTGTTTCCGATCTAGATAGGTGTATCGTTGTTAAGGTGCGCAGAACTTGCGGATTTTTCCATTTATGACCGAAAAACCGATTCCAACGTCTGTTCATGTGCTAGCACATCGCAAATTTGCCAACGTTTTAAGCTAAAATCATGCCAGAAGTTGCTTTATTTGGTGATGGTGCAATAACTGTAGGGAGAGTCGAGGTTACGAGACCCACCAACGTTACGTGGAATCGACTGTAGGGTGGGTCGTGTTGAGACCCACCAGATTAACTGTGATCACCGCAGTTTCTGCTTATAATGCCGCTTTCCATTTACTTTGCATCCTAAGCACCCCCGTCGAGTCTTGCCCATGCACAGCTATCGTTGTCTCTCCTATTTGCTTGTTTCGCTTTTGCTGTCTTTATGTTTGCAAGTGGAAGCCACTTCACAGTCACCTCGGCCCGCTGAGTTAGAAATGGCTTTGGCGAGTGCTGGCGAGAATCGCAGTGAACTTGAGAAAGCGCTGACTCAAGTGCCAGACGAGCAGCGAGCCGGACTGTATTTTTTGCTGGTGAATATGCCGAACAGCGATTTGACAAGTTTGAAGGCCGATTTCTTGCTTGAGAATCTATCGCTGGCTTACACAGTCCGCCGCGAATCGGCTTGGGGTAAGAGTCTTCCGGACGAGGTTTTTTTGAATGATGTATTACCGTACGCCAACATTAACGAGCGTCGAGATTCGTGGCGCAAGGAGTTTCATGAGCGCTTCTGGCCAATCGTCAAAGATGTTAAGACTCCGGGGCTAGCTGGAACTCGACTGAATCAAGCTATTTTCAAAGAGCTGAATGTTAAATATTCGACTAAAAGACGACGCGCCGATCAAGGACCTCGAGAATCGATGCAGTCGGGTTTGGCATCATGCACAGGGTTATCGATTCTGCTAATCGACGCGTGCCGCGCGTGCGGTGTGCCAGCTCGATTCGTCGGCACGCCGCTGTGGACTGATAAAAGCGGCAATCACTCGTGGGTTGAAATCTGGGACGACGGCTGGCACTTTACGGGCGCGGCGGAGGCTAACGGCGATGACCTCGACAAAGCTTGGTTCGCCGATCGAGCTACCACTGCACAACTCGATGCGCCAGAGCATTCGATCTACGCGGTCAGCTTTCGCAAGACGCCACTGAATTTCCCGATGGTATGGGAGCGCAGTAACAAGGAGGTGTTTGCGATCAACGTGACGCAGCGCTACTTGAAGATCGATAGCGCTGTGCCCGAGGGTTTCGTCCAGCTTCGGTTCAAGACGCTCGGTGCGAGTGGACCGGAGCGCTGTCAAGCCAACTTGGTGGTTCGCGACGACGAAGGCAACGTGGTGTTTCGCGGCCAAAGTAAAGATGAGCGTTTTGACACGAACGATCACTTGTCAGTCGCCTTGCCGAAAGGGAAGAAGTTCAATGTCGAGATGTTGCAAGCGGGTGTAAACGTAACGCATTCCTTTGTGGCTGACGAGAACGGCAAACTGGTTACGCTCAAGGCTGAGGTTCCAAAGGCGATTGAACCGTTGATCGAGTACTTGAAGAAACCGGCTCTTGAACGCGCTGTGTTGGCAGAGCAAGCATTCTCAGGCTTGACGCTCACGAAAGAGGAAGCCCAACAAGCTCTTGATTTGCTCGCCGCTGATCATCGTGAGAGTATCCGCCAATCTCGCCAAGGCGAAGTGGACGCAAAGGTGATCAAGGTGGATGGGGCTGAGATGCCATTCGAGATGAAGCTGTTCGGCGAGAAACCGAGAGACGGGCGGAGCTTGGTGATCTCGATGCATGGCGGCGGCGGAGCTCCCAAGCGTGTGAATGACCAGCAGTGGGATAACCAGAAGAAGCTCTACGAAATTGACGAAGGAATCTATCTCGCACCGCGCGCCCCCACCGACTCGTGGAACATGTGGCATCAAGGGCACATCGATGTGCTTTACACTCGCTTGATCGAAAATTTGATCGCGATCGAGGACGTGAATCCCAATCGGGTGTTTATCACCGGTTACTCGGCCGGCGGCGATGGCGTGTTTCAACTAGCGCCACGCATGGCCGATCAACTGGCGGCTGCGGGCATGATGGCTGGCCATCCAAACGAGACCAAACCTGATGGCCTACGCAACTTGCCGTTTACTCTTCACGTGGGTGGCAAAGATGCTGCCTACAATCGCAACACGATCGCCCAAACGTGGTCCGACAAACTGGCTGAACTCAAGCAGGCCGATATGGGTGGCTATGAACACTGGGCAAAGATCTATCCTGAGAAAGGGCACTGGATGGATCGCGAAGATCGTGAAGGGATCAAATGGATGTTGAAGTACAACCGCAATCTGATTCCAGAGAAAGTGGTCTGGTTGCAAGATGACGTGCTGCATAATCGATTCTATTGGTTGAAAGCCGAAACGGGCAAAGCCAAAGCGGGCGACCGAGTCATTGCCTCGCGGACCCGGAACAACATCTCGATTGAGGAGGCACCAGCGGGCAAGTTAATCGTGCTGCTGCGTGACGACATGTTGAACCTGGATGACGAGGTGACCGTGACCAAGGGTGAGACACAACTTTGGCGCGGCAAAGCCATTCGCACCATTAAGTCGATTGCTGAGACGCTGGCTGATCGCGGCGATCCGACGGCGACATTCTGTGCGCAAGTTGAAGTCGAAGTGGCTGAGTAAAAGGTTCTCTGTTAAGGACGAATATTTCATGTCGAAGATCAACGAGAAGCGGGCGGTCGATTTGGTCATGCAGCTGATGGCGGTGCGAGGGCCAAGCTGTGAAGAGAGCGAAGTTGCAGCCGTTGTCGTGGATCAACTCAAGGCGATTGACATTCCTGGAGTCGCGATCAGTTTCGATACGGCACATCAGCGCACACCGCGTCCAGGAGCGATCGGTAACTTGATCGTCAAATTGTCCGGCACAAAAAAGGGCCCTCGGCTCATGTTGTCAGCGCATTTGGATGCGGTACCGATATGCATGGGCTGCAAACCCAAACGAGTCGGTGACGTGATCAAATCCGCTGATTCTGCGACGGGTTTGGGTGGCGATGATCGTGCCGGCGTGGCAGCAGTGCTTGTGGGCTTGATGGAAGTGCTTGAAAGCAAACAGGACTACGCACCGCTGACTCTCTGCTTTTTTGTTCAAGAAGAGATCGGCCTGCAAGGCAGTCGCAATCTAGTAGTCAGCAAACTTGGTAAACCGGCATTCGCCCTGAACTTCGATGGCGGCAATCCACGCAAATTGACGATCGGTGCAACAGGCGGTGAAAAGTTGAAGATCAAACTTTACGGCATCCCAGCTCACGCTGGTCTCGCGCCGCAAGATGGTGCCAACGCGATTACGGCGGCAGGTCTGGCGATCGCTTCGCTGCACAAGGAAGGTTGGTTGGGCTTAGTTAAGAAAAGGCTGCCCGGCGCAAGAATCGCTTCGATGGGAACGAGCAACGTGGGAATAATCCGTGGTGGCAACGCGACCAATGTGATAACCGATTTTGTCGAAGTCGATGCCGAAGCACGCAGTCACGAGAGCCCGTTTCGCACGCTTATTTCCAATGCCATCAAGGACGCGTTTGTAAAAGCCGCTTCCCTGGTAACGACTGCCGCGGGCGTAGCCGTTCGTGCCGAAGTGGAACAGCGAGTTGACTACGAATCGTTCCGCTTGGATCAAAACTCCGAGGCCGTTCAACGAGCCGCAGCGACAGTGCGTGCATCGACTGGCGCTGAGCCCGAGTTCGCAATAACCGATGGCGGCGTCGATGCAAATTGGTTATTCAAACATGGCATACCCGCGGTCACTTTGGGCTGCGGACAGCGCAACGTACACACGAACCAAGAGACGCTCGATGTGCCCGATTTTTTGGTAGCTTGTCGGATCGCAAAAGCTGCAATTCTTGGCGAGTGACTACTAGTTGTCTTAGTTTTTAGCTGTAGGGCTCGGTTTTTCGGCTAGAACGATAGTCCCTATGGTTTTCGGGAGCAATTGGGACAATTGCTCTACTCTCACTTCCAAATTTAAGCTGGACAAAGCACTACTAGATTTCGTTGAGCAGCTTCAAGCACTCTTCGACTACCATTTCACCTGTGCCAACTTCGGAAAAACTATGCAGACCCATCCACGTTTGGTAGCCGCCGTTGTTGAAACCTTCGCGGCTAGGTAGATAGCCCACATAGTCGTTTGACAATCCGCAAACGAACGTGTTTCGATAAGGCGACCGACGCTTGATTTCTAAGCCGAGCACCGTAAAAAATTCTGCAGGAACGCCGACCAAATAGACGTCGCCCACGCGTACAACTTGAATCCACATCTCTCGCGTCTCACCCTGAAAGCGTTTCAATTTGGCACGGCTATCGCGAAAGACTTGAACAATCGACTCGGCGCTGCCTGGAGCATACTTCTGACAATACTCGACCACAGCGCGGTCCTCCGTTTGCTCATCAAAAGTCCGCATTTGAAACGGTATCTCGCGTTTGATCGCAGCCAAGCGACTCGATTTCATGGGCTCGGCGTGATGCAAAGCCGAATTAAATGCGCTTTTTATGCGGTACACCATCTCATTGCAATCGAGAACGAGGTTATGAGTTGAGCCGGCAGCGCCTGACAGAAAATTGATGGGTACTCCATGCTCCTCGGCCAGCTCTTGAGCTGCTAAGCCATAGAAACTCGGCGAACGTTTACCAGTGCGTGTACCGATGCAATGCGTCGAGTGATTGAACAGGACGCCATCGAATTTGCCTCCCTCTTCGCGAAATCCCATGACGGGCAAATCGACATCAAAGGGGTCGGTCGGACGCACGAAATCATCGCGCGGGCCAATCCAATAGATGCGACCGTCTTTGAGTAACTGGCGGCTATTCTGACCCACTGACGCTTCCTGACCAAGCCGGAAGACACCGCGACTGGGCACGGCTTTGGCTGCGGATTCACTGGCTTTGGTGGCCGCAGCGACGATTGCAGCCACGGTCCGTTTGCAGAATTCCTCGTCTCGCTCGTATCCGTGAACGGTGACCGTTGAAGGGGCATGATGCGTATGACTGGCGTTAATGAGAATATTATCAAAAGGAATGCCACATGCCTTTTCAATTCCCTTGGCGGCTTGATCCATGTAGTCGCGATGCATCATCAAGATGTCAACGCCAACGATACACAACTTGGATTCGCCCTGGATGACCGTGGC
>JAYVHC010000350.1:0-7955 GCA_043771575.1 Planctomycetia bacterium | reverse complement strand
ACCAACTACTGGGAACTCTATGTTGCTCGTGCCTTCTACCAGCAATCGGAACAAGGCCTCGAACGCTTGATCGCACTGCGCGACCAACTCGCTGGTCGTGCCGACTTGGACAGTCTGCGCAGTCAACTGCATCGCGCCGACGCGCAAATCTCACGCCAACGATCGCAGCAGGCGCGCGCGCGGGCGCAAATAACTGCTTCCGAGGCAAAGCTGCGAGCCGCCGTGGGAGCCCCCGAATTGTCTGCCGGATCAGCCGGAGTGCTAATTCCCATTACTGCCCCAGCTGACTGGAAACCAAATCTAGATGTCCAATCGGAGCTGGGACTCGCCCTAAGTTTTCATCCCAATATTCAAGCGACTCATGCCCGACTCAAGGCTGCCAAAGTCAAATTACAAGTTGCCGAGAACGAACTGCGCCCAACGTTGAACTTAGTCATGGAAGGCTATGCGCGAGGCTTAAACGGCAACTATAACTTTGGCAGCTCGCTGGGTGATCAGTTTTCGCAAGGAGCGCCGAGTTATTCCGGAGGCCTCACCTATCAGCGTCCGCAGCGCAATATTGCGGCCAAGGCGATTCTGCGAGAAAAACGACTGGAAATGCAGAAGCTGTTGTTTGATCTTGATAATGCGCTGCTGATTGTAAGCGCCGAAGTTGAAAGCGAAATAGCGTCAGCTGAGGCCGCCTATTCTGAATTGGAAGCGGCCGTACGATCCACCTTAGCTGCGCATGCGGAACTCGAATATCTGACGGGGCGTTGGGGCAATGCATTTCTTGACTCGACCCAAGGAGGAACAAGCTTGCTGCTCGATCAACTACTCAATGCCAACGTCCAATTGATCCAAGCCGAGAACGTTTGGGCACGCGCTCAGGCGGATCACATGCTGGCTCTCTCACGCGTTCGCCTCGCCTCCGGCTCACTCTTGTCTGTCAACGAAACCCATCCTTAGTCGCGTTAACGCGTTCATTCGTTGCGTTAGGAGGCTGCTGACGCAACAACACTGGTAATAATCGTTGCCTCGCTTCACAATCCTCACAACCACTACAACTACCTGTAAGTCAGCCAATCTGGCTGCAGAATCGGTTGTCTTTCTTCGCTGAGCCGAACTTTGGCCTAGATTTAGTCAGCGTCAATTCTCGAAGCGAGGCGCTGATCCGCCTTTTCGTAAGCGGATTAGGACTTGCATTCGACAATGCCCCAGGTTTGTGATGCGTTAGCGTTCAATCGGAATATGATGTCCTGTTTTCGAGCAACTTTAACAACCACACTCGTTGCAGTGCTGGCGCTAGTTTGCGATGTCGCAACTAGCCAACCGCAGAGCAACCGGGTGGAACCTGCGCCTCTAGGCCCACAGGGTGTGCTCGAACCCTGGCGGACTAGCGAGGTTGCGTGCAGTGAGACCGGTTTGCTACAGCAGGTTTTCATCAAACTTGGCGATCGTGTCCAGGTCGGCGACCGTTTGGCCGAACTCAGAAGCGAGTCGATCAAATTGCAATTGCAAATGGCGGAAACTCAAGTGGGTGCCGTTGGCCGCATTGAGACTGCTAAAGCGGAAGTCGTCTTGAACGAACGTAAGGTCTCCGCATTTACGGAAGCACGCAAGAAAGATTTCAGTAGCCAGATGGAACTAGAGCGCGCCAAAATGGATCTCGCAACGGCAAGCGGTCGACTCAAAACTGAGCTCGAAGAACGTGGTATTCTCGAGCTTCGCGCGGCACAGCTGCGTCAAGTCTTGCAGGATCGATTAGTCGTAGCGCCTATTAGTGGGCAAGTCACCGCCATTCATCGCGAAACCGGTGAACTCGTCGCGGCCAATGCACCAGAAATCGTGCGCATTGTAGATGTCTCGAAACTGCGTGCAAGGTTCTACATAACCGAACAGGAAGTCGCCTGCCTACGTGAAGATCGGCTGGCAAAAGTCGAATTGGCTAACGGCAATCGAGTCGCGGCGATGATCGAAGACATCGCACCGGTGGCGGATAAAGAAAGTGGCCTGATCGTCGTCTCCGTGCTAATTGATAACCTAAACTCTGACATTCGTAGCTCGCGTTGCACCTTCCTGTTCGACACCCAGGCAAACTGAGCTTAGACATCGCGACCAGCCGTCTAAAACCGAAAGCGCAACCCAATGACACTTCAGTTCGCTTCGAACACAGTAGCGTCAGCGTTGACTGCTTTTGCGCCGACTGATCCAAACGTTGTGTCGCCCAAACAGCCAACTGTTCCGCTGCCTAGTCCGCCAACGCAATCCGCGCCAAGCACTCCCCAGTCACGACTGATCGATTGGAACGCATTCCATCCTGACGGTTCCGATCAAACGATACACGATTTGTTAGTGGCAATTGGCGATCAACTGAACGCCGAAACTCACTTGGGTCGCGCATTGCCAAATGGTGGGACTGGAAAAATCTTTAGTTCACACTCTGCCTCGGCGGAAACCAGCGGAAGCCAGGTCGGCCTCAAGTCAAGTGTCGTTGAAGCTTGTTTCGCTACTGGCAGGTTCTTGATCGCCAACGAACAAGATGTCACTTCCAGTGTGCTCGAAAACTATCGGCTAAACGTCCAGTATCAGTTCGTCGTCGGATTCGCTGTGCCCGACCTGCGCGGGCCGACGGAGTTGTCTGCAGGCATGGTGCTCGGTTTCCGAGACGCATTGCCAAGCAATTTAGATTTTTCCAAATACTTGACGCGGTTGAGACTGGAGTTAGCCAGTTGGCTTCAAGCGTGGCAAGCGTGTCGCGATTGTCAATCGATTAGCACGTGGTCTCGCATGGCTCGCTGTTGGCAAGGTCAACGCGCGAAGTGGGTTGCCGCAGGTACGTGTATTGGCGGTCTGGTGATGTTTGTGCCCATACCCTATTGGCCGCACCGCGAATGCATTGTCGAACCTTCGGCGCGCCGGTTTGTGTCTAGTCCCATCGATGGTCGCGTCTTAAAATCGCTTGTGCGTCCAGGAGATGTTGTCGAAGTCGGCCAATTGATTGGTCAAATGGACGACGAGCAACTGCGCTGGGAACTCGGTTCCGCACAAGCCGAGTTGCAGCAAGCAGGAAAACAACAAGACAGCGCCCTCGCTCACCAAGAAGGCGGCAAGATGCGCATGGCCCAGTTGGAGCAACAAAAGGTCTCTCTTAAAATTCAAGGCTTGCAAGCGCATTTAGAACATCTCGAATTACGCAGTCCTGTGGCTGGTATCGTCCTACAGGGCGAGTGGTATCGCAGCGAGGGTGCTCCGGTCGCGCGCGGCGACACACTGTTCGAAATCGCGCCCCTGGAAAACATGACCGTACAAGTCCATCTCACCACTGAAGACTTGGGCGAAATTACAGTCGCCGATGCGGCAACTGTCCGAATCGATTCCGCCTATGGTGAAGCGTGGCACGGGATTTTGTCTCGCATCGATCCCCGAGCCGCTGTGATCGATAACGAAGTTCGCTTTGTAGCCGACATGGAAGTTGAGAATCGCGACAACCGTTTACGCCCCGGCATGAAGGGGTCGGTGCGTATCGACGTGGGTCGCAAGTCGATCGGTTGGCTCATTTTTCATCGACCCTACACGTGGCTGATGAAGTATCTCGTATGGTAGCCATTCAATGACCAATCCACTGCCTGCTATACGACGCGATTTGCGCTTCACGCCTCACTTGCAACACAACGAACTGTGGTACGCAGTTGAAGATCCCGTCACCGGCCGCTTTTTGCGGATAGGGCGACAAGAATATTCCGCCGCGATGCAATTCGACGGTCAGAAAGATGCGCAAGCGATCATCGCTGCCGCCAGCCAGATCGATGAAACGTTCAAGCTGACCGAAACTGAAATCGGACAGTTGCAGGGATGGTTGTCGCGCAGTGGATTCTTTGTGAATCCGCAAAGCAGTAGCCTGCGTCGCAGCGAATCCGCACCGCTGAGTTCCCGATCGATCTGGGATCCACTAGGTGCTCGCTTTGCTCTGATTAAAGGGTCACACGTCGAAAAACTCGCACGATTACTACAGCCATTGGCGAGCACCCCGTCCGCAATCGCTGTCGGTTTCCTGGCAATGTTTGCCGCACTCACCGTTATTACCCATTCAACCGAATTTTTCGAATACACCAGCAAGTTGTTCGTTGCCGAAGGGCGAGTTTGGTGGATCGTGGCCTGGTTGCTTTTGAAAATCGTTCATGAACTCGGTCACGCAGTTACCGCCGTACGCGCCGGCAGTCCCATTCGATCTGCGGGCGTGAGCTTCTTCTTTTTCGCGCCCGTTCCCTACATCGATATCTCGGATTTGTGGAGTATCTCAAATCGTTGGCAGCGGATCTTATGTTCGGCTGGGGGGGTTCTATTCGAAATCGCAGTCGCTTCCATTGCCGTGTTCGTCGCCTTCAGTAGCGAAAGCGAATCGCTGCGTTACCTGGCGTGTGCCATTGCCACCACGGGAACCATCAGCACGATCGCCTTCAATGCGAATCCATTCGTTCGCTTTGATGGATACTACATTTTGTCCGATGTACTGCAGAAATCCAATCTGTGGTCCGATGGTCAGAACGCTTTGAAGTCCTTTGTGCACCGACTGTGGCGTCCATTTGCCAAGTCAGCTGAGCCGATTCGCCCGGTCATGTTGGCCTTTGGATCGGTATGCGCGTTCTACCGCTGTGCGATGTTGTTGGGAGTCGCTTTGTGGGCATTAATCGTCTGGCAAGGATACGGAGTGTTGTTGATCGGCTGGGCCAGCTATGCGTGGTTCATCTCACCGTGGATGAAGGCTAGAAAAACAGCCAAGGTCGCGGCGGCGATGCAACCACCGAAGCCTGTTGTATCGCTGTGGACGCAGTGGTGGCAGCCGCTAACAGTCACTGCCTTGGTAGCCTTGGCTTTGTGCATGCCATCTCCCGTGCAGCCGGCAGTTCCCGGAATCGTAACACTCTGCGATCCGACTACTGTCCGCAGTGAGTCAGAAGGTACTTTGATAGCAGTGTATGTAGACGAAATGGATCCTGTAGCCATAGGCGACCTGATTGCTGAGTTTGAGAATCCGCAATTGCAACAAACCGTAGCGATGAAAAAGTTAGAAGTTGCTACGGCCGAGGAGACGATTGTGGTCATGCGAGCCCGCGGTGAATTCGCACTCTTGCAAGCGGAACAAGCCAAGCTTATCGCTCTCAAGGAGCAACTGCTGCAGCTCGAGCTAGACACAAGCGAGTTGGAAGTACGCGCAGCCGTGTCAGGAATAGTGCTGGTCAACGATCTCAATCGGCAACTCGGTCGCTTCTTTAAACCAGGCGAACCGCTCGCGATGATTGCCCAACCGGACGAACTGGAAATCAAACTTTTCGCGAGCCAACAAGAACATCAGTCGTTAAGAAGTACCGAAGGGAAGAGTGTCGACATTACAAGCTCCGGAAATCGACAGTACAGCGGCCTAATCGAAAAAATAGATTGGCGTGGCAGCGACAGACTGGCCGAGCCCGCGTTGGCCGCGACCTACGGCGGCCCCATCCCGGTTGAAGTTGGTTCCAAATCAACCGATCAAGGCGGATTAAAAATGCCGGCACCGCGTTTCGAAGTTCGCGTCAAAATGGATCCAGCTACGTCTAAACGCCTTGTTCCAGGTCAACTCGCTTGGGCGCGAGTGCCGAAGGCATCAAGCAACTTACTCAGCCTTTTTCAACGTTGGATGAGCAAGAAGTGGGACGCGACGAAGTTGGAAAACGCTGCCAAGCTATGAGCAAAACCAACGCAGGGCTGCTAAACTAGACATTAGGCCAGATTACTTTTTGATTAGTTTTTAGGATATGCGAGGGGCAGGCTGTCTTTCAGCGCACTTCAAAATTGTTAGGTTAAATTGGTATCCAGCTTGGCCACTGCTGTGGGAACGAAACCGATCACCCAAGATCGGCGTAAGCAACACGAACTTCAGCAAGCGCTGCTTGCTGAGCAAAAGCTACAGCACGTGTTGGCTTGGGCGCTATCGTTTATTCTGCACGTATTGATTCTATTCGTGCTGGCTGCGCTCATGGTGTTTGTGCCCGGCGGAACCGGCGGCGATAAAGCGGATTCGATCGACGCGGCGATCATTTATGAAATGGCCGTATCCGTTGAGGTCAGCGGCGATCAGTTTGAGACCGAGGAAAGCGGCGGCGGTGCGAGCGGTGGCGAGACTGCAGCAGAGACTGCCAGCGCTTCTGCGAGCTTGCCGGGTTCCGATAGTGCACCCATCAATAGCGCGAAGGTGTTGGTGGGACTGCTTCCGAGCAACGATGGTCTGCATGGAGCCAGCGGCAATGCGGCTGGTGGCTTAGGATTGGGCAACGGTGGCGCGCAGCTCGGTGCAGGTGCGGGCATTCCAAAAGTGAAGACTAAGGTGTTTGGTATCGAGGGCGAAGGGCGGCGTTTCGTGTACGTCTTCGATCGATCGGACAGCATGAATGGTTACGAGGGTCGGCCTTTTGCAGTCGCCAAGGCGGAACTGAAAATGAGCCTCGAGTCGCTCAATGAAGCGCATGAGTTTCAGATAATTTTTTACAACGATGCTCCCTTGGCGGTGGGTGGCTCGGATTCGAACAGCCCGCGCTTAATGCTCGGTTCAGAGCACCAAAAGAAAATTGCAACCGATTTTGTGCGCGACATTCAAGCCACCGGCGGAACGCAACATTTGCGCGCTCTGCGCATGGCGCTCAGCTTGAACCCGGATGTTATCTTCTTCTTGACCGATGCGGACAAACCTGCACTCCGCCAGCGCGATATTGACGATTTGCAAAACCGCGCTAGTCGAAGTGCGACGGCCATTCATGCGATCCAGTTCGGCGAAGGCCCCAATCAAAGCAGTGGTAACTGGATTGAAATTCTGGCCATCGGTACGTCCGGAAAATACCGCTACATCAACGTCAACCAAATCGGCGAGGATAAGTAAAGCGAGCTGCGGCAATTGAAATTTCCGCTATGCTATCGGCATTAAGCGATCGGTAAGTGCGAGTTCGCATCACGTAGGTCCGTATCTCCGAGACGGACATTTCAGCGTCTCACAGTCACGCTGCAACCCGGTGAGTTCCCAACTGCGGTCGTCTTAATGCACCGTAGACAACTTACCCGCACGGACAGTCAACATGAGCGTATCAGCAATTCGTCCCGTAAAAATCAAACGCAAGTTTACGAAATCGAGCCCCGGTAGCGTGCTCTATCAATGTGGCGAAACCATCGTCCTGTGTACCGCCAGTTTGCAATCCGATGTGCCGCCGTGGTTGGCCGGTTCAGGCAAAGGTTGGGTCACCGCCGAGTACAGCATGTTGCCGCACAGTACCAACAAGCGTAAAAGTCGTGACCGCAGTGGCAAAATCGATGGGCGAACCACCGAAATTCAGCGGCTTATCGGTCGCAGCTTGCGCGCCGTGGTAGACCTCGAACGACTTGGCGAACGGATGCTCACCATCGATTGCGATGTGCTGCAAGCCGACGGCGGAACTCGGACGGCGAGCATCACAGGCGGTTTTATCGCGATGGTCGATGCCTTGGCTAGCGAGTTTGGCAAGACCCCCGCTAAGGATCATCCGATTCGCGACAACGTAGCCGCCATCAGCGTTGGAATTGTTAGCGGTAAAACAGTGCTCGATTTGGATTACATCAACGACTCGGCGGCTGACGTGGACATGAACGTCGTCATGACCGGCCGCAATCGCTTTGTCGAGCTGCAAGGAACCGGTGAGGAAGCGACTTTTGACGACGAACAACTGGCTTCCATGTTGAAGTTGGCCAAGTCGGGCATCCAACAGCTAACGGCAATTCAAAAAGATGCGTTGGGGAAACTGTGGCCGCTATAAGAGACCGCCCGGTTCGGATTATGAAGTCTTCCTTGAATCAGGCAAAAACGGGAGGGCGACGCCACAGCTCTAAACATCTTTTTATAGTGCGATCCATCATAACGGGAGAGCGACGCTCCTGCGGAGCTTTATTGGGCGGCCATTTTGCGTCCACAAGCA
>JAYVHC010000349.1:0-1991 GCA_043771575.1 Planctomycetia bacterium | reverse complement strand
GTAACGTTACCCTGACAGGGACTTCCACCCTGCTGATCAAACGCCTTCAAAGGCGCACTAGAACGATTGTCCTCAATCGTTCCGGAAAGCTCGCTGGCTAACTTGAACGTCTTCAGCCGTTGGAGAGTCTTCAGCCGTTGGAGAATTGCGCGTTGACTTCGGTGCGTTGCCCTCGTCAGAGCGGTTGGGGACAACCGCTCTACACTTTTTATCCGCCCAGAGCAACCTCAGTGTGTGCGACCCTCGCGTTCCGTAGCGGTTCCGGTTTGCTTCCGTAGTGGCTCGGGCAACTTGATTTAAGTTGTCAGATGTCTCATTCGAGAGAGCCCAATGCAATAGTCGGAAGCCGTGCAATGACTCAGCCTGATCCCAACGAGCCTGAGCGGATCGATCCAATCTTCCAGCCGCTCGAGTTTCGCAGCGGGTTGAAAGTCAAAAACCGACTGTTTCGTTCCAATATTTCAGGGCGATTTGATCATTACGACGGGCACGGAAGCGAAGCTCGTTTGCGCTGGGAAAGCAGCTTTGCGGCCGGTGGTGTCGGTTGCATTATCTCCTCGTTCACCCCGATTTCGATTCGCGGTCGCATCATGGTCAACTATGCCACGATCGATAGCGACGACAAAATTGAGTTCTGGTCGCGGGTTGCCAAGCATGTGCATGCGGCTGGAAAAACTGCCTTTCCAAACGACCCTGTCCAGAGCGACGAGTGTAAGTTCATCATGCAGCTCAGCCATTCTGGGCGCCAGCGGGACGTTGGTGGTGTCGAAAACCAACAGAATAAGGCCCTCAGTTCTACCAGCCAACCCGATTACTTTCACGGCATCTTGTGCCAAGCGATGACGCGCAGCGAAGTGGCCGAGACCATTCGACAATTCGCTAGCGCCGCAGCTCGCGCTCAAAAAGCGGGCATCGACGGCGTCGAGCTACACGGTGCCAACGGCTACCTGATCACGCAGTTCCTCAGCTCGGCGATCAACGACCGACGCGACCAGTACGGTGGCGAACTTCGCAATCGAGCACGATTCCTGCTGGAAGTCATCGATGCGATCAAGCAAAGCACCGGCGGGCATTTCCATGTTCAACTGAAGACGAATGCCGCTGATTTCAACAACGCACTCTACCCTTGGCGAAAGCAAGGAAACAAGCTGGAGGATGCGAT
The DNA here is from genome assembly GCA_043771575.1 of Planctomycetia bacterium. Classification (GTDB taxonomy): domain Bacteria; phylum Planctomycetota; class Planctomycetia; order Pirellulales; family Pirellulaceae; genus Aureliella. Next base: position 829 of record JAYVHC010000349.1, on the reverse strand, counting down.
TCAAATCTGTCAGTGGGCCGTAGCAGCCGGTGCCGACGCGATTCACGTTTCGAGCGGAAGTATCTTTCCGCATCCTCGCAATCCGCCCGGCGACTTCCCAGTTGAAGACGCCATCCGCTGCTACGACAGCATGCTTTCCAGCGGCGTGCGAACACGTTTTAACTACTTTGTATTTCGCAATCCGATTCTGGGGCCGTTTTTCCGTTGGTGGTGGAATTACCGGCGTGGACTTGCCTACGAAGATATCAAGTCAGGTATCAATCTTGGTTTCGCGCAGAAGATCCGCAAGTCGCTTGATAAAACTATCCCCGTTCTAGTCACCGGTGGATTTCAACATCGCTCTGTGATCGCCGACGCCATTCGCACCGGGCGCGTCGACGGAGTTTCGATCGCCAGGCCACTGGTTGCTAACCGCGACCTACCGAAACTTTTTTATGCAGGTATGGACTGGGATCATGCCTCCTGGGTACCGGATGCTCAATGGCCGATCAAGAACCGCAATCCATGCAGCTATTGCAACAAGTGCTTGATCAACGACCTGGAGAATCCGCTCGGCTGCTACGACGAGAATCGCTACCAAAACTACGATGAAATGATTCATGAAGTCATGGATGTTTTCCGCAATCTGGAAGAATTCCGGCCAAGTGATGCCTTGGCTGGCCAAAGGCCTTAGAAGGGTGGGCGATGACACAACCCATGAAAACCACGGACCACGTTGCCTTGGGATACCGACGAAGATTTTGGCTTAGAGTCTATTGGGCTGCCGGACTGCTCGCGATCCTTGCGACCTTCGCTTACTGGCGTTACTTTGCGGGAATTCCTGTCGAAC
>JAYVHC010000348.1:0-7887 GCA_043771575.1 Planctomycetia bacterium | reverse complement strand
GCTAACCGTTCGCTGCCCCATTGTTTCGCCAGCCGCACGAGCGATCCGCGTGACTGAGGGTTCATCGCGCCGATCAATTTTTCCAAGGTTGACTCGCTTGCCTCAGACAATTTCAACTTACTGTTTTTGGGCCAGCCTGAGGCGAGCCCTTCTATAATGGCATCGGCCACACTGGGATCGCCTGATGCCAAACTTGCAAGCAATTTTTCGAGGCTCTCGGCCTTCATGTCGGAACGCGCCAAGTGTTCCGCAATCACGCGAACCGAAAGTGCTTGCGCGTCCGATAATCCAACTGGCTTCGGATCGGTTCCGGTTTGCGCGACCAACAACGCGGCTAAGAAATTGTCGGCCTGCATGGCCGCCGCGCAGATCAAACCTTCTTGAAGAAATCTATCGCTCATAAAGTCTTCGCTTTTCGACGCTTCGGCGAGCGACTTGCCGGCCGCTGCGTCAGTGGGTTGATCGGCCAGCGCCATCAGTGCTCCGAGTTGCACCTGCTTGTCTTCATCCTTCAGCAATCCCGCGGCAACAATCGCTATTGCGGACTCAGTCGCCGATGGGAGTACTAGGGCCGCATTGCGGCGAACGCCAGGAGCTTTGTGCTGCAGGGCAGCCACGGCTGCACCGAACGCGTCGCCCGAAGCCTTATCTAAAGCTCCGATGCCTTTTAATGTCCAGAGCGCGTGAATCGCGCCGGCATTGTTTCCCGTCTCATCAACCGATGGATCCGCAACCAGCTTCACGAGCGAAGCCGCCACATCCGCTTGGCCACGTTCGACCAGCAATCGTTGGGCATGCCGCCGCCACAGTCGGTTCGGATGACTGAGCGCGGCGATCAACGTCTCGGGTTTCGACGCGTCCAACTTTGGAGCCTTATCGGCGCCGGGTTGCCCCTCTTTACCGTCGTAAACCAAGCGGTAGACGCGCCCGTGCTTCTTGTCCCGCAGGTCCGATTCGTAGGCATTGCCTTTACCGGTTTTGAAACCTTGCGGAGTCGGATTGTGCTGAACAATAAAGTTGTACCAATCCAGAATCCAGACGTTTCCATCGGGACCAATTTCAGCCATGATCGGCGCTGCCCAGTCGTCGTCACTGGCCGTCAAGTTGAATGGGCTTGTGTCTCGATAGGTTGCGCCTTCGCGATTGAGAACAAAGGTTCCTATAAGATGGCCCGTGGGTTCACATACAAACGCCACGCGGTTCCACCAGGCTTTGGGATAAGTGCGAGCGGTGTACAGAGCGTGGCCTGCGCCGGCTGTGTAACCACCGTGCTGATCGACTTGACGAACCTTATCCGTGATCGCTTTAAATAGAAAAGTATCAGCAATCTGGTCGGCCATCAGACTTGGCGTCCACCCCTTGACGCGCTCGTAGTAGCGATTCGGAATCGGCACAAAGAAGCTTGGAGCACGGTTAGCCGTCGAAGCAAAAATCAGACCTTCTTCGCTGATGCCGATCCCCCAACTATTGTTCGTCGTTGAACGCACGAATTCGACGTCTGTTACTTTGGCCTTAACCTTGCCTTCACCGGCAACAGTAAAGTTGAATGGGCCTTGGCGGAAACCACGGTGTTTGCCGGTCGCGTACTCGGGATGCGAGTCGTTGTAGCCCTGCATGGCCCAGTAACGATTGTCTAAGCCATAATTAAAGTTGCTGACGCCGCCATGCGTATCGCCCATAGCCCAACCGGTGATCAGCACTTCGCGAATGTCGGCTTTGTCGTCGCCATCGGTGTCTTTCAAATAAAGTGTCTCGACGCCCGCCTGGACCACCACCCCGCCCCGGCAAAATTCCAGCGTAGTGGGGATGCTCAGCTTTTCAGCGAACACGGTGGTCTTGTCCATCACACCGTCGCCGTTGGTATCTTCACAGATGCGAATGCGATCGCGACCTTGCTCAGGTGGCATCAATTCGTTTGGATAATCGATGGTTTCGCAAACCCACAAGCGTCCGCGTTCGTCCCAGTTCATCGCAATCGGTTTGCCTTGAAACTCAGGTTCAGCGATCGACAGTTCGAGATGGAAATTCTCCGGTGTAACGTAGTGCTTCATCGACTCACCAGGCGCGAGTGGCATTTGCATCTTGGTAATCGCATCGCCCTGCACGCCCCATTTGTTGCTCGGCAAATAGTTCGGAATTTTTGGGCCAACCTCTTCGAATTCAAACTTCGCCACATCGGTACGTGGGGCCGTCATTTTAGGAACCGGGAATAGGCTCTTGTCGCGATAAGCCGGCGCGTTGGCCGGATCGTCCTGGCAGGCCCAACGAATTCCTCGTTCGACTAAGTTTAGAAATCCAGGGTTCGACCAAGTGCGTTGGTCGTGGCCCCAAGCAGTGTAGAAAACGCGACCGTTGCCATGCGTTCGTACCCAAGTCCACGGTTCGGTCTCGTTGCCTGTATCTTGGCCACCGGCACGACGCACTTCGAGCACGATTCGATTGCGGTCGTTGTGCTTGGTATGGATGTACGTTTCATCCCAACTGGAGAATCCATTAAAACCCTTCATAATCGGGTGCTCAGGTTGCACGATCTCCGTCGCGAATATCTCTCCGCCGTGCTTCTTGAACTGGGCACCCACTAAGTCAATGTAGGTTGGCGAATTCAAGAAGCAATACGACGCACAATGCAACGGAATGAAGCCGCCGCCACCTGCAACATATTCCAGCAATGCCGCTTCCTGTGCAGACGGCAATTCAGTGGTGTTCGCATAAATGATCAAACCCGCGTACTTTTTAAGGTTCGAAAGCTCAAGTTGCTTGAGGTCCTCAGTGTACGTTACGTCAATCCCGCGTTGACTGAGAACTGGCTTTAACTGGTCAAAACGAGCCTTGGGTTGATGATGCCCAGTGTCGCCAAGAAACAGAATTCTCAAATCCGCCGCAGCCGCCGGAATTGTTCCGAGGCCAAAGCACAACGCGACGCTGCAAATCCAAATTTCTAGTCGCTGGGTCACTTCGTCATTCCTATATTTGTGGTTTTATCGCTTTGCGGGTCATGCTAAGTATCGCTAAATGTGATCCTTCACCAAGGCCAGCACGCTCTTGATAAGTACGTTTGCCCTGTACGTTTGCGAGGGACTTATTCTAGCCAGAAACCTGACAAGAGGGCGGCAAGCGACACTCAGGCGTGCACCTCTAGCCCGTTCAGGTGAGCGCTACTGATCAGAGTAACACGTTCCCTGTAGCCTGCCATGAGAATTCGCGCATAATGATTGAGAGTTTTCACCGACCTGAAACGAGCCGCACCGCCGAGGTGTCGTGCACGGAAAATATTACCTGAGCCCCCCGGGGGTTGCCATTTTAGTTTGCTGGCATTTCATTTGGCGTGGGTCCCGTTGGAAGATGTTATTGCCCGCCCAGCGGAAACGTCGATGCTGTATCTGGGCACTTTCCCGATTGTGCTCCTGTATTCCGTGGGTGATCGATGTACACCGATTCCGAGTCTCAAATTTCTGATGTTGAACACGTGTTGAGTAAAAATCCAGCATTGTTGCGAATGCGTTCCCGATTCGTCGTTCGCCTGATCGGTACTTTTGTACTCTTTGCAGGGTTGCAATGGTGCGCAGAGGCACGTGCGCAACAGAATCTCTTTAATGTCCCGTCGGGCACAATGACCCAAAAGGAAGAGGTGTTCATTCAGGAGCAACTCAACATCGGCCGTTTTGGCGAATCCAATTTAACCGTCGACTACGGACTGGGAAACGACTGGGAAATGGGCCTCAACGTATTCAAGGTGAATCTTTATCCCGGCAACCCACAACCGCTTGTTGGCGAATCGAATGACGATGCTGTGCTGCTCAATATCCAAAAACTCTTTCGCCCGATGGATCAATTGGACATTGAAATAGGCACGCAGACCGGCATGAGCGCCAACAATGCAGCTCGCCGCGTGGACGTACTCAATTTCAGTTGGTGTGTTTCGCGTTGGGATCTGTTTGTTGATCGATTCCTCGAGGGCAATTACGTTTTTGGAGCGTACTACGGAAATGAACCTTTTCTGGGCCTTGGGTCGCAATTTGGATTTATGGCCGGCTTGGAACTGCCGTTAATCGACGAAAAATTTTCTTTCGTATCGGACATTATCGCGGGGACGAATGATGCCAGTGTCGCTGTGATCGGTGGGCAGTACACTCTTTCAAAAAGATTGGGTTGGCAAATCTCAATGGGTGCACAGTTGCCCAGCCCTGGCAGCGGCAACGATTACGGTGCGGTCTTGGAACTCACCAAGTTTCCACGGTCGTTTTCAAGGTAGGCATCCCCATCTACCGCTCGACATTTCATACCGCTCGACAAATTGGGATCAAGTACAATGCCTCGCCGCTCTGTGGCACTGCTAATCGAATCTTCTAACGCCTACGCGCGCGGACTGCTTCAAGGCATCATCGCTTACCAGCAGCAACACGATGCGTGGAGTATCTACCTGCCCGAACAAGATCGGGGCGCGACACCGCCGAAATGGATTCGCAATTGGCAGGGCGACGGAGTGATCGCTCGGATCGAGTCTGAAGAAATTGCCCGGGTCGTTCACCGCATTGGAATTCCCGTTGTCGATGTGAGTGCCGCACGGCAACTGGCGCGGATCCCATGGGTTGAAACGGACGACCAGCGCGTCGCTGAGTTGGCCGCAGAACATCTGCTGGAACGCGGTTTTCGAAATCTGGCTTTCTACGGAGCTCCCAGCTTCAATTGGTCGATCTGGCGGCGCGATCATTTTGTCGAAACTCTGCGACTTCTCGGAATGGATTGCGAAGTCTTCGATGCCGTGGGGCAAGAAACGCGAGGCTACTCGTGGACCCGCGAACATCGGAGACTTGCCAATTGGATTCGCCGCCTCACAAAGCCTACGGGACTGATGGCTAGTTACGACATCGGTGCAAGGCAAGTATTGGACGCTTGCCGTGAACTCGAAATCATGGTGCCCGAAGAGATCGCAGTCATCGGCGTGGATGATGATCCCATCGTTTGCAACCTGGCGTGCCCATCGCTGACCAGTGTCATTCCAGACGCGGCCGGAGCTGGGTATCGCGCTGCGGAACTGTTGGAACAGATGATGTCCGGCGAGACACCCGCGACGGAATCGCATTTGCTCGCGCCGTTAGGAATCTCAACGCGTCAATCGACCGATATTTTTGCCGTCGAAGATCCTGTTATCCGACAGGCCGCAAAAATGATTCGCGAGCAAGCTTGCTCGGGCATCACCGTGATCGATGTGCTCCGCGAAGTCTCAATGTCGCGGCGCGTTTTCGAAAGCCGCTTTCACAAAGCCACTGGTCAGACGCCTCACGAAGCCATACTTTCCCAGCGATTGAAACGCGTAGAACAGCTGCTGCGAGAAAGCGATCTCTCGCTCGAAATGATCGCTTCAAAGACTGCCTTCGAACATCCCGAATACATGAGCGTGGCATTCCGCAAGCATTTTCATATACCGCCGGGAAAGTATCGAAGTCAGCTGCGTTCAAGGCAGTAGAGTGTAGAACGATTGTCCTCAATCGTTCCGAAAACCTCGCCGGTTCAATTGAACGCATTAAAGCTATTCGCTTTCGTCTTCAATATCCATGTCCGAATCGAGCATCACGCCCCAGCCGTCGGACATGCCGCCAAGTGGATTGGCGAGTTTGCTGAGGTCCGCTTGAATGCGAACGATCTCATCGTAGTCCGGAACCATGCTGGTGCTCACGTACACATCCCAGCCTGGCACAAATTCATCGTCATCATCGTCATCATCGTCTTCCTCGTCCTCCTCAGGTTCGCCATCGTCGTATTCGACATGTGCGTCGTACCCTGCGGCAATCAGCACACTGGCGATCGCATTGGCGGCCTCTTCATTGGGCGCAGCGACAGGAAATTCGATGTCCATCGGTTGAGTCATATCGATGCCGAGCGCGGCGAGATCTGCTAAAACCGAGCCGTCGGCGTCATCGGGATATTCTGTCATCTTTGAATTCCTGTTAAACTTATCAGCCCAGAAAAGGGATGAACGTAAAGTGAAGAACGTTTAGGGTGGGTCGAAATTGTAGCTTGAAGCGTGCGTCGAAGCACGTGACCCACCCACTAAATTTAGTAATTGGGGTGGGTTTCGTTCCTCAAATCCACCCCTAAAACTATTACCGCCATTGCGACAAAAGATCCAAGCAAGGGATCTGTAAATAGCTTAGCGACTTTTCCGAAAAGACAAATACAACGGCAAGCCAACTCCCATCATGACGATGCCCGCAATGGATTCAACTCGCTTCGTATAGAGAGTGTTAATAATCAGCCATGCGGCGACGAGAACGAAAACCACGGGGATGAAAGGATAGCCCCAAGTTTTGTAGGGACGATCCATGTCAGGGAACTTGTAACGCATCACAAAAACGCTGGAGGTGACGAGCGCGTAGAAAATCCAGGATGCAAAAAGCAAGCAGTCAGTCAGTTGATCGAATGTACCTGACAATGCGAGCACCGAAGCCCAAAATCCTTGAATCAGCAGGCACAGCACGGGGACGCGTGTCGTCGCGTGAACCACGCCAAAGGGTTTGAAGAACAGGCCATCGCGGGCCATCGCAAAGGGTACTCGGGCGTTGGAAAGGATCGATCCATTGAGCGCACCGAGCGCGGAGACCATAAACACAATGGCGACAATACGACTACCATAGTCACCGAGAAAAGTCTGCGACGCGCGGGCGGCAACGGGCAACGCGTCGCGATAATTGGTCGAGTTTGACGTGGCGACTTGCTCAAAGGGCAAAGCGTAAAAGTATGCCAAGTTGAGCGAGCAGTAGATGGCCATTACGGCCAGCATGCCGAGAATCAAGGCCCGTGGGATGTTGCGGCCCGGATCTCGGACTTCCCCAGCCGCCATCGGCATATTGTTCCAGCCGTCATAACCCCACAGCGCGGCGAGCATGGCGGTTCCGAACGCTGAAAGTCCATTCCATTGCGATTGACTGGGCGTGGCGAGGTTAGACCAGGATGTCCCTTTCGAAAACAGAAAGATACCGAAGACAATGAAGGCGATGCCACTAATCTTGAGCATCGTCAGAATCACATGCACTTTACCGCCAAACGCAACTGAGAAACAATTCACGCCAGTCAGCAAAGCGATGACTGCGACACCGATCACTTGCTTGATACCGAACTGCCAATGGATGGCTTGGCCGAGCAACTTAAAATCGTTCGAAAACCAGACGTGTTCGAGCGGAATGACGGTCGAGAGAAAAATCGAAAAGCCGACGCCTAGGCTGGCAATCGATGCGCTGCCGGCGACGATGAAACGCTGCCAACCGAACAAAAACGCTGAGGCTTCACCATAGGACTTTCGCAAGTAAACGTATTCACCGCCAGCTTCTGGCATCATCGCGCTGAGTTCAGCGTAGGTCAGCGCACCGGCCAGCGACAAGAGACCAGCGGCTACCCAAGCGATCAGGACCCACATCGGCGAACCCACTTCTTGAGCCATCGGCGCAGCTTTGAGGAACACGCCGGTTCCGATAACCGTGCCCACGACAAGCGCGCTGGCATCGGAAAGTGATAAGGCTCGCACAAGTTGGTGTGGATGCGTCATGGAGGCCGCGAATGCACGTTGCAGTTTAAATAAAGTTGCTGGTTTAGTTAGGGTGCACGTCCCTAAGTCTTCGAATTGTGTGTAGGCGAGTCTCTCCGGGAGACCACTGACAAAATAGCATTGATTGGGTAGTGCGCGCTGCTACCAATCTAAACATCTTTAAATCGCGCGATCAATCATTATCAATCATTATCAATCATTATTGGGCGGGCGACGCCACCGCTCTAAACATCTTTGTATAGTGGGATCCATCATAACGGGAGAGCGAGGCTCCTGCGGAGCTTTATTGGGCGGCCATTTTGCGTCCACAAGCACTTGGGGCCGATCTCGCGGCCGAAAAAGCT
>JAYVHC010000347.1:0-9660 GCA_043771575.1 Planctomycetia bacterium | reverse complement strand
GGCTGGCCCGGTATGACAAAAACACTGACGATGTGGAGCTTAGAAAACTTGCCGGGGATTTGTTCAACGTGGCCCTCGAGCAGCAGCCATCCGATTTGGCTTTCTTGACGCGGATGGCGAACCTGTTGGGAATATCAGTAAAAGGCAACGGCCCGCAGCAAGCCTTAGTAACGCGCGGCCGGATGCATTTCGACAAAGGAGAAAGGGGAAAAGCCGCGGCGGATTTTGCGCGAGCCCTGAGTATGCTCCCGAAAAGTTTCAGCGGGGATTCTGCTCGTGCAGAATTGGCTTCCGTTTTGTCGGAATTTGATGAATCGTTCCTCAAGATGGCCGAGTTACAACCGTACGCCAGCGACATCTTGCTTGCCCGCGGTCGCCGGCATGCCTCGCACTCGCGGTGGAAAGAAGCCGCGAACGACCTGGGCCAAGTCGTTAACGCTCTCCCGGCGGGCCCGGTCGGAGAGGAGTGGTTTCAATATGGGGCGCTGCTGATCCTCGCGGGCAGGGATCCGGAGTACGCTCAATTAATGCGGACGTCAGTCGAAAGGTTTGAAAACGACGGCGATTCGCGAACCGCTTATTTTCTGGCGAGGGCGACCAGTCTTTCTCGCGATCCACTAGTTTCCCCTTCGCAAATCCTTAGATGGGTCGAACATGCGAGCGTCGATAAACACAAGCCCCGGGTCCGGCGCGTGTTGGGAATGGCACAGTTTCGCGCCGGAATGTTTGAAACGGGGAGCCAAACCATCGAACTTACCCGAAGCGAGACTAAGGACCAGGTTGAAGATGTCCTCAATCTGCTCGGACTTGCTCTTATCCAAACGCGGCTGGGAAATCATCAGATCGGCCGCGAGTCGCTCGACAAGGCGCTCGCCAAGATCCCTGAAAATGGAATGCAGGTCGATGCCACCGACTGGCTGGAAATGCGTATTTTGCTCCGCGAGGCCGAAGAGTTGATTTTCGGGACCGAGATTCTGAAAATTAGCGAAGATCTTGCAGCGGATTCCGAAGATCGCGCGAAACTGCTCAGTCGCCGGGCGGAGCTTTATATGCGAACTCGCCACTGGCAGAAGGCCGCCGACGACTATGGTCTGCTCGTCCAGATGGAGGACAACAACAAGGATTTATTGCAAAAACAGCTTAAGTGTCTCGTTAATCAACGAAACTGGAAAGCCGCCGCCGAACCGTTGCGACGACTCCTGCAACTGGAGCCTAATTCCGACAGCCATCTGAATTCCATGCGACTGTCTGTGTTGCTGGCCAGCGCGGACGATCCAGCAGATTATCACACGTGGTCCAACGAATTGTTGACGCGAGTCGTTGAAACTCGCGACCCGTTCGTAGCCGAAAGAGTCGGGAAGGGGTCGCTGTTATTGCCCCCGCAACTGTCGAACCTCAAAGCCGCAGTTCATATGGCAGACCAGGCGGTGACATTAAATCCCACCCACGAAGTGCTACCGTGGGCTTGGGCGACACGGGCCCTTGCGGCGTACCGTGAGGGAGAGGATGTTGCTGCTTTAGACTGGGCCGGGCGCAGCCTTAAGGCCGATGCGGCCATGCCGTTCTGGTATCGTGCGGCATTGGCCCACTCGGTAGTCGCTATGGCGCAGCACCGGCTCAAACATCCCGAGGCCGCTCGCCAAGCCCTGTCTCTCGCTGAGGGTCTCATACAGCCGGTGACGGACCGCTATGACCGAGCGGGGCAAGTCGACGGCGAATGGCATGACTGGCTTTTCGCGGATTTATTGCTTCGAGAAGCCCGAGAAGCGATCGCGGCGGCCCCTATTCCCGCGTCTGGTAAATCCCCTTAATTGGCCTCGGCCAAATCAATTCGAATGCGGCGCTGTGTTTTCATCGGCAGGGCAATTTATCCCATCGTTAACTGTGTCGCGACGATAGACAACGCGAAACAGAAATGCTCCAATGTCCCGCAGATTTACGCGCGCTAACGGATTCTAAACCGATGGAGACGGACGATGAGCACTGTGGCGAAAAAAACCAAGGCAATCAACAGCCCGGAATCGAATAAACAAAAGACCAACCCCTTCCATCAGCGATTGGCGAGGCTGACGCACTATCAAGCCTGTCAGTTACTCGCACCCGAGGGCCGCAAGCTGATCCAAACCGGTTCGCAACATTTCGAAATTGAAACCGAACGCGACGTGTTTCTGGGCGGCGATCTCTATCGCGTCCGCATCCCAACGGCCACTGAAAGCGTCGTGGTCGTTACGATTACCTTGAACAGCGGTCGCGACAAACAATTGCAACTGAATTGTGACCAATGCACCAAAAACTGCGTACATATGGGGGCCGCTTTAGAACATTTGCTCGATGCAAAGTCGACGATGGGACTCGCAGCGCCACCGGACGAAACAGTAGCTCTCGAGAATCTGACCGAAAGCGAATTGCTGCAACGCGCCTTGGCGGAACGCGAGAAGCGGGCACGCGAAGAGAAAATGCATGTTCGTGCGGCCGACAAGGATCGCCCCTGGTCAGATTATATTGTCACCAGCGCGGGATCTGGGAAGTCCTATCGAATCGCTCTGCGCGGACAGGAACCTGGGCGTTCCTACTGTAGTTGCCCCGATTTTCGCACTAACCACCTTGGCACTTGCAAACACATTCTTCATACGCTGAAGAAAGTCCAACAGCGATTTTCAGCCAGCAAGTTGCGAGTCGCATACAAACGTAAAAACATTTCGGTGCGAGTCAACTACCAGCAACCGCTCGGCTTGCTGTTCAACATGCCAGACAATGTCACAGACAAGATGGCAGAGATTGTAGGCGACAGCGCGACCATTCCAGTCGATGGCTGTGCCATGATGAACAAGATACAAGCGCTAGAACAATCGCGATTTGATGTTCATGTATATCCCGACGCCGAGGAATTCATTCAACGCGCGCTGATGCAAAAACGGCTTGGCCGCTGCTGCGAAGAGATTCGCAAATCGCCCAAGACCCATCCGCTTCGACAAAACTTGCTGGCAGTCGATTTGCTACCGTATCAGCTCGATGGCATCGCGTTTGCCGTGGGAGCGGGACGTGCGATTTTGGCCGATGACATGGGGCTGGGGAAGACAATTCAAGGGATCGGCGTCGCCGAGCTGTTAGCCAAAGAAGTTGACATTCGCCGTGTGTTGGTCGTTTGCCCCGCGTCGCTGAAAAGCCAATGGCGTAGCGAGGTTGGCAAGTTTTCAAACCGTACTTGTCAGTTGGTGATGGGCAGCGGGCAAGAACGCGCTGCACTCTATCAATCCGACGCTTTTTTCACGGTTTGCAATTACGAACAAGTGATGCGCGATTTATCAGCGATTGAATCCGTAAGCTGGGATTTGATCATTCTCGATGAAGGCCAACGCATCAAGAACTGGGAATCCAAAACAAGCCAAGTGATCCGCGCGCTGCGCAGTCAATTCGCTTTAGTGCTATCCGGTACGCCGCTCGAAAATCGGCTCGACGAACTCTACACCGTAGTTCAATTCGTCGATGACTGCCGACTCGGCCCAGCCTATCGCTTCTTTCACAAGCATCGAGTGGTTGATGATCGCGGTCGAGCGGTCGGCTATCAGAAACTCGATGAATTACGGAACGCTCTTAGTCCAATTTTACTGCGGCGAACACGGGCTGAAGTCGCCAAACAATTGCCTGACCGGACCGATGAAGTGATTCGTATTCGACCAACGGCAGAACAGTTGGAGATCAGCAACAGCCAATTGACGATCGCCGCTAGGATTGCAGCCAAGAGCTTTCTGACAGAGATGGACTTACTGCGACTGCAGAAAGCATTGCTGCTAGCGCGGATGTCGGCCGATAGCACATTCTTGATTGACAAGAAAGAACCCGAATTCAGTAGTAAACTCGAGCGACTGGGCGAATTACTGTCGAGTTTGATCGAGGTGCCGGATCGCAAGATCGTGTTGTTTAGCGAATGGCGCACGATGTTGGATCGCATTGAAATCAAGCTCGACGCGCTCGGCTGCGATTATGTGCGGCTGGATGGTCAAGTGCCTCAAAAGCAGCGAGCGGCAATCGTCAAGAAGTTTCAAGACGATGCTAATTGCCGGGTGATTTTGATGACCAACGCCGGCAGCACCGGGCTGAACCTCCAGAGTGCCAATACGGTAATCAACGTCGACTTGCCATGGAATCCAGCGGTGCTGGAGCAACGTATCGCGCGGGCTCATCGCATGGGGCAGAAGAACCCCGTGACCGTGTACAAATTGGTGACAGAGGAAACCATCGAAGAACGCCTACTCGAGACGTTGGAGTCGAAGCAAGATTTGGCGGACGCGGCTCTCGATTTTGATTCGGACGTCAACGAGATTACGATGAAGAGCGGTATCACCAACATTCGTGAGAAACTCGAGAAGATCCTGTTGCCACCCCGACCTGCCGCCGAGGATGAAAGCCAAAAGCGGCTTGTTGAACAACAAGTCGAATCGATTCAACAGCGTCGCGAACGGGTCTCGGCAGCCAGCGGTCAGTTGCTCAGTGCGGCTTTGCAATTGGTTGGAGAACTGGTTGTATCGAAGGACGCACCGCGCCCGAGCTCGCAAGCGGTGGACCAACTCTCGAGTAGTTTGTCTGAGTGCGTGCAGCGCGACGCCGCCGGCCGACCGCAGCTCACGATCAGCTTGCCCGACGACAACGCCTTGCGAGGTCTGGCAGAAACATTGGCTTTGCTCCTCTTGAAAAAGTAGGTCGCACGAACGGGCATACTACGGCTCGCGGATTATCATTTATTAGCCACGAGAAAACGCAAAGAACCGAAATGTAATTCGCAAATCTCGGTCGTTTAGTTCATGCACCTACCGGCAATCCTCTCAGGCCTTTGGCCCTGAAATGCGGTTCTCGCTGCCTATGTTCTGCCGCGGCGCATGGCGATCAATCCCAACACGATTAACACTCCACCGGCGATCTGCGCCATAACGGGTTTTTCATGGAGGAAGAGCCAACCGCCGAGCACGGCCACGAGCGTGACGACGTTTTGGTACACCGCCGCATGCGAGCCGCCGAGGATGCGGACACCGACATGCCATGCTGCGTACGCTAGTCCAGTTGAAAACACACCCGAGTAAATGATTTCGAGCAGCGTGATCCACTGAGTTGCTTTTATCCAGTTTTCAGGGATTTGCGGCGCGATGATGATCAGATGCATGGGTGTCGTGATGAGCGCGCTCCAGAACGCAAGCTGCAAAGGACTGACTGTACGCAGTAGCGGTCGGCTAAGTACGGTGCCGCTTGCCCAAGCCAATGAACCGCTCAAGATTAATAAGTTGCCGACAAAATACTCCGACGCGAAACTGACTTTACCGCCGCTTTGCGTGGTCACCAGCAAAGTGCCCACGAATGTGATAAACAGCCCGAGCCAAGTGATGCCCGGCAGTCGCTCCTTGACGAATACAAAGGAAAGCAGAGCTGTCCACATCGGCATTGCAGACATAATAAGCGCGGTGTTGCCAGCGGTTGTCATGGATACTCCGCGCACGAAAAACAGCAAATATAGGAATCCCGTCAGCATCGAGAACGCGAAGACGTTGATCTTCGAATACTCGCGCTTCGGTACGGGGTTGATATGAGATTCAATCCAGGTGAGCAAGCCGAGCGTGACGGTGGCGAAGATCAATCGAAGCGCATTGAAGACCCACGGATTGACTTCTTGGATTCCATGCTTGAAAACCAGAATATTAACTCCCCACATGCACGCGGTCGCCATCAAGCAACTGTCGGCGATCAGTCGGCTTTTGGTGGTAGGTTGTATGAGCTCGGTCACCAATTCAACTCACTATCAACTTGCCAGTGATCGTCGAAGAATTCGCATTTGGCGATGCGGCTTGCTTGTCGATCGCGTCCAACTCACTGAGCCAACGCTGCCGATCCGCGTCGGCAATTTCGATGCCTTGGGGCGGTAGCAGGCGCTCGATCCTGACACAATCAGGATTCACCGGTTCTTGGCAGCCTGTGACTTGAGATGAAACGGCTTGATGCAAGTATAGGCTCAAGGCAATTGGAAAGATTGCGCAGCAGAACAGACTCGGATTTCGGTTAAGCTGTATCATGGAAGGTTGCATTTGGGGGTGATTGGGAACTGGCGCGGGTCTCCATTTTACACTAGGGTTTCTGTTAGCCGGAGCGCTCAAGTGGGACTTGCCCGTATATTCGCAAAGTTCGTTTCACCCGTTGCCAGCGGCTAGGCAATCGCAGCAGGTGACGTCCATGGCCGCAGATTTAGCCAAGGCCAAACGGCCAGGAGTTTGTTAGAATGTGGGATGGTAGCGCGTCCTCAACTCCTTCGAGTTCCTAGCCGCTGGCAACGGGTTAAACGAACTTTGTAAGCCAAACGCTCACGTTAGAACCTAGTTCCTTGACTGATGACAATGAAAATCTCGCCGCTTAAACTGGGTTCAAAGATCACGTGCCTGCCGGTCGTACATGGCAGCGCGGATTGTGCGCATGCGGTGCGGCGTCGAATGCTGGAAGGGGATTTTGATTGTCTAGCGGTCGCGTTGCCGGAGTCATTTCAATCGAGTGTGCTTGAGGCAATTCAATTATTACCGACGCCGTCGATGGTGTTGCAGCGGTCGTTGCCCGATTATGGCAAGAGCTGGGATGATGACTCTGAGGACGATAGTTCAAGTGATTCTTCGGTGGCGTGGAGTTACGTGCCAATCGATCCCTGCCAGCCCGTGATCATGGGTTTGCGGTTTGCGATGGAAGAGCGACTGGCGGTGAAGTTCATCGACCTAGAGACCAACGAGTTTCAGCCTCAATCCACGTTGCTGCCCGATCCGTATGCACTCAAGACGGTGTCGCTGGAGAGGTTTGCCACAGCCGTGCTGCCGAGCATCATGCGACCGTTTATCGATCAAGAGAAACAGCGAATTCGGTTTATGGCTTGGAAACTGCACCAGCTTGAGCAACAGTACGATAACATCGTTTTGGTGTGCTCGATTCAGAAGTGGCCGTGGCTGCACGAAGCCTATGCAGAGTTCTGCGGTGAACCACCTGAGCATGATGCGGTCGAACCGCCAACAATTTACAGCGTCAATCCGAATTCGCTGTTGTTTATGTTCGGCGAGTTGCCGTTCATCACGGGCTTGCATGAGCAGGCGCGCGCACAGTTGGAAGACGACGAGAACGTAACGATCGATGGCGTGAAGCAGTTGCTCATGTCGGCGCGTAGCAGTTATCTGCAGGACCTCGGCAAACGTGCGCGACGCGTTACGCCGATGCACTTGAAGCAGTGTCTGAAGTACACTCGTAATTTAACCTTGCTCGAACATCGCATGTCGCCAGACTTGTACACGATCTCGCTGGCTGCGCAGCAGGTACTGGGCGATCAATACACGATCCATGTGGTTGAGACCGCCCGACACTACGCGTTTCAGGGTGACGCTGAGGCGTTTCAAGCTGAGGATGCCCCCTATCAGCAAGTGACGTTGGGGATCGATCAATTGCGTTTGCCGAGCGAGGAAGTGGTGAGTGTGGTGAGTCGTTTGCCGGGGCCGCCGATCACGTGGCGGTCGCTCGAGTTGCGGCGACGACCGATCAAAGAAGAGCGTGATCGCTGGATGACACAGTGGAATCCTTACGCGCAATGTTCATGGCCGCCCGAGGATACTTTGATCGAGAGTTTTCGAACACGCGTGCTCGATCGGGCCAAGGCGATCATGGGTGCTGATTTGGCGCGGAGCGAAAAGTTCTCGACGAGCATCAAGGATGGCATCGACATTCGCGAGACGCTCAGGCATTGGTACGACGGTGACATTTATGTGAAGGTGATGCCACCGAGTGTTGGCAAACTGGATTGCTGTGTAATGCTGTTTGATGTGCCAGCGGATCCACGAGACTATCCGTGGCAGACGACATGGTTCGCTGAGCATAAGGACGAATCGACTTTAGCATTTTTTGCAACCGACTTCGGCAAAGAGTTGATTGGGCCCGGGATTGCATTGGCGACTTATGGCGGTGCTATGTTTCTGTATCCGCCGGTTCCCATCCCCGATATTTGGCGCGATCCGCGATTGGAGTTCGCTGAACAGTTGGAGGATCGACTGATCGCGGCCGCGTGTTTGCACTCGCGCGAACGGCAGATCGCCGTGCTGTCCGAGCGAGCGCCCGGCGCCGCTTGGCGAAGCATTGCAAGAAAATTGCACAAGAAACTAGTGCATGTTCCGCTCGGTCACTTTAATGATGCGATGTTGCAGCAGTTGCGAATGGTGCATGTGCTCAATGGTACCGAAGTGCGTTCGTATGCGGAGCGCTTTATTCGCAAGGCTTAGCAGGAAGCGGAACTTCTCCGAAATCGGCACTTCAAGATGCTTTACAGCGTCGCCGAACGGGGCCCAGAGTGCGCGCCCTTATCAACTCATGGAGCAAACACAAAAGGGGAAATGTCTGCGACTAAATTGATTGCGACGCCTACACGATCACAAAGATCAAACAGCGGCTTTCGGCTTTATCCAGCAGGGCAAATCAACCCATGACTCAACCCATGACCAACAATTCAGCCGCAATCGTCTACCCGCACCAACTTTGGGAGAAAAACGCAGCCGTCGCCGCTGCCGACTTCATTGTCCTAGTGGAGGATCCGCTGTTCTTTACCCAATACCAGTTTCACGCACAGAAGCTATTGTTGCACCGCGCTTCGATGACGGAGTATGCTCAAACCTGCAAACGTCTGGGCAAGTAAGTCCTGCGAATCGAATCGAAATCGATCTCGCATGCGAGCGAAATTGGGGCAATCCTCAAATCGAAGAAGATCAAAAAAGCGATCATTGTTGAGCCAACTGATGATTGGCTCAAGCGACGAGTTTCCACTGGCTGCCTGGATGCTCGAGTCGACTTGGAATGGTTACCCGATCACTCGTTTTTAACGCCTATCGAAGTGATGCAACATTGGGCAGAGAACCGAAAGCACTATCACTTTACTGACTTCTACATGCAACAGCGCAAGCGTCTGAAGCTATTGCTCGACGACAAGGGCAAGCCTGTAGGTGGTAAATGGACTTTCGATACAGAAAATCGGAAAAGATTACCCAAAGGCACTTCGGTTCCTCAACTCGGGGCGCAAAGCGAGCGGCCAAGCGTTG
This sequence comes from Planctomycetia bacterium, assembly GCA_043771575.1. Classification (GTDB taxonomy): domain Bacteria; phylum Planctomycetota; class Planctomycetia; order Pirellulales; family Pirellulaceae; genus Aureliella. Next base: position 568 of record JAYVHC010000347.1, on the reverse strand, counting down.
CAGAGGCCAAACGATATGTTGCTAAAAAGTTTCCGAATGCTCTCGGAGATGTCGATGCTTTTTGTTACCCCGTGACGCATAAACAGGCCACGAAATGGCTGGATGAGTTTATTGACGAGCGTCTGGCGTCATTTGGCGACTTTGAAGATGCCATTTCGAAGCAAGAAACGTTTCTATTCCCTAGCGTACTGACTCCCATGATCAACATAGGTTTGTTGACACCAGAACAGATCATCCAACGGGTTGTCTCCAAGAGTGATGAGGTTTCGCTTAACTCGTTGGAGGGATTTCTGCGGCAAGTGATCGGCTGGCGCGAGTTCATTCGGCTCGTTTACATTCACGCGGGCTCACGACAACGTACAACAAATGCTTGGAATTTGACTCGAGCGCTGCCAGCCTCGTTTTATTCGGGAACCACGGTTATTATTCCCTTCGATCAGAGCATAAAGCGCACCTTAAAATACGCATACTGCCACCACATCGAACGACTGATGGTGCTTGGGAATTTCATGTTGCTATGGTAACCGTTCACGGGTTTGAAATTGATCGTGCGTAGATTTTAGCGATT
>JAYVHC010000346.1:0-1696 GCA_043771575.1 Planctomycetia bacterium | reverse complement strand
GAAGCGTCTTGGGTTTCTTGACAAAAGTCACTCCTACGTTGTGTGGGCCTGCGGTGACTTGTATACGAGCGACCAAGTGCGCATCGACTAGGCTGTGATTTTTGTCTTTGGGCGGCTTGACTTCAAAATTCGCTAACAGATCGCGGTCGAGCAATACTTGCAATTGATGTCGCTCGTGCAATCCCTCGACCTCTTCGTTGCGATCACGGGCCAAACGAATTTGAATTTCATATTCGCCGCTCTGTGGAACGTTGTACGGGATCAATGCCCCGCCGCGAGTCCCGATGGGCAGACCGGTGACATGATCTTCCTGCGTCTGGTCCGCGGGTAAGCGAATCGTGTCCCCTTGAGGCGCGGGCAACGGATTGCCGATCGCCAAGCGACTGATTTTCTGCGAGGCGGTTATGTAGCGACTTAGCAATGTCGGCGACAAATCGGTCACGGTAACATTATCAAACCCACCGCTCGATTCATCGGGAGGCAACAGATGTGCCACATCAACATCGAGTGCCAGCAGGTCGCGGATGGCGTTGCGATACTCGGTTCGATTCATGCGCCGTAGCGACGCGGTGCGGCCTGGCTGAGGATGCTCGAGCGCCTGTCGATCGAGAGCGCCCGTTAGCTGCTTCAGAAACTGCTCGTAGTCGGCATCGCTGGGTATTTCAGAATCTTGCGGTGGCATTTGCCTAGCCGCTAGTTTCCGAACCACTTTTTCCCACAATTCGCTATTTTCGCTGACGTCATCAAGTTTTGCTTGCGGCAGCACAACACCGCTCGTCGGCTGCACGGTCTGGTGACATTCAACACAGTAGCGTCCCATGAAGGACCCAAGCACGTTATCTTGAGCGTCGCTACTTTTTAAGCCAGTGTTTGCGATGCACGCCCAGCAGCACGCCCCGAAAAGACACCGCAAGTTGCAATAATTGTTCCGCATATCCGCTCACCCTTTCCACTAGCATAGCAGCCGCCGGACGATTCGCCGAGTATCCACTTCTCGAATGTCAAGGTCTTCGAGAAACCGATATCACTGGCCGAATTACGAAACACTTGGGACTCATTCCATCCTCCGCAGCAATTCCGCTATCTCGACAACGATCAACAGTTATGCATAACGAATCGACCAGTACAACGCGTATTGACATGATCCACTAAGAATGGATTCGAGTTTGTCGTCGTGTCTCAACGATTGGCGGTCTTAGAGAAACCGTTCTGCATCTACTTACCTCGCCGCTTAAGACAGGCCGTTTCCACGTCGAACATGTAGTCACTGATCGTACCGTCCTTGATTCGCTCGACAACCGCTTCGACGACAGGCAATGGAACTAGAAACCATTCTCGATTACGGGCCAGCAACTCGTCGAAGTAATCCCAGCCCTTGGGATCCTTCAGCCGCTGGTCGTCCATGACGAATCCCTTTACCAGGAATTCACGAAGGTCGGTCGTTGCCCATTGCCGGAATTGGGTGCCTCGCGGTGACCGGACGCGGTAGCCGATAGCTAAGATCAGGTCGAGTTTGTAGTAGGTAATCGAATAGAGCACTCGTTGATAGGGTATAGAACGCGAGATACCGATAATGACGACCGGGTAGCGGTTTTATTACCGAAGGCTTCCAGAAAGGCGTACGGAAACTCCGCCGCGTTGAAGGGCTCTTCGACCAGCTTGCTGACTGCTTCTTCGATCTCAACCGCGTTCACCC
>JAYVHC010000345.1:0-2757 GCA_043771575.1 Planctomycetia bacterium | reverse complement strand
CCAAGCGTCTTATGGGCTGTACTTAATCTGCTACCGATCATTCCGATGGATGGCGGCAATATCATGCTCAACGCGCTGGTGCTCAGCAAGAATCCCGATGCACAGCGCAATGCACACCTGATCTCGATCTTCGTCGCAGTGTTGGTAGCGATTTACTGCTTTCAGAACATCGGCGACCCTATGCTCACGATGATGTGCCTGCTGCTCGCCGCGATCAATTGGCAGCAATTGCAGTTCATGTCGGGTCGCTTTTGACAGCGAAACAACCACGCAATGCAGTTTGTTTGAGCCCGTTTTCGCAATCGAAAACACTTTTGTGGAAAAAATGTCAGATTTATGTGTAAAATCTGTAGAAAAGATATTGCAATGTTCGAATAGATTTGTACAAATATAAATCAAGGACGTAGGCAATCAGTTCTTTAGCATTCCAATTGGTGGTGGCCACCACTTTGGAATCCAATGCGAGAGAGTTGGTTTACTCGATTTCGAAGTTGGGATCTGACGGCAACATGTGGCTGTTGTCGTTGAAACAAACTATCCCCTCTTCACGTAACCGTTTGTCGGAGGGAAGAAACGTGGCAAAGAAAAAAGCTGCTACCAAGAAGGCTGCTGCACCAAAGAAGGCCGCTGGCAAGAAAAAAGCTGCCGGTAAGAAGAAGGCCGCTGGCAAGAAGAAGGCTGCAACCAAGAAGAAGTAATCCTTCTCTCTTGATTCAGTTAGCTCTTCGCCGCTCAGGTCTTGCCAAGTGGCGAATCGTACACAAACCGTTGCTAGCATTAGTTAGCAGCGGTTTTTTCGTGCGCCGAGTTCATCCCATTCGCCTGTAGACAACCCATTTTCCGACAGCTGGCTTGCTAGCCATCGCTTTTCGTTCGCTAGCACAAGCTTCTTTGCTATTCCAGTCAACGCCCCGTTTTTTTCATAAGGCATTTAGGGGAAATGACTTAAGGCATTCAATAAGCCGTCCCGATGTGCCTCTAACGGCGGGTTCGCATGCAAAAAATGACTCGTCATATCGAAGTCTGAATCTAACATAAAGTGGACTCAGCATTCTCCACTATAAGAGATCTTGACTATCTACACTTGAGAATTTCGTCTTCTCGAACACAAAAAAACATAGACAATTGCCATTTCCCGGTGCGTGCGACGAATTTCCGTTGCATTCGCCGCAGCCCAACCCAAATCGCTTGACAGTTTTGAGTCCTACGCCTACTTGTAACGTATTAACCATTGCTGGCCATGCACGGCCTCGAACTCGCAACCGCAGGTGATCTTAAATGAGCAGTCAGGTTGGTTCGCCACGAACCATGTTTCAAAAAATCTGGGACAAGCACGTCGTTCTCGCCGAACCCAACAAGCAAGCCATGCTTTATGTTGATCTGCATCTCGTCCACGAAGTTACCAGCGCTCAAGCCTTTGAAGGCCTGCGACTGGCGGGGCGCAAAGTCCGTCAGCCTGGCCGAACGATCGCCACACCTGACCACAATGTGCCCACGTCCAATCGCCATTTGCCAATTGCGGACCCCATTGCCAAGCAGCAGGTAGACACCCTGCGGGCTAACTGCGAACAATTCGGTATCCGGCTCTACGATCTCAACGACACTAACCAAGGGATAGTTCACATCATTGGTCCAGAGCTTGGATATACCCAGCCAGGTATGACGATCGTTTGCGGTGACAGTCATACTGCCACCCACGGTGCGTTCGGAGCGCTGGCTTTCGGGATAGGTACCAGCGAAGTAGAACATGTGCTAGCAACGCAGACGCTACTGCAGTACCAACCGAAGACCTACGAGTTGCGAGTCAACGGCAAATTGGCGGAAGGAGTGACCGCGAAAGACCTGATTCTGTACTTGATCGGCCAAATTTCGATGCATGGCGGAACGGGCTATGTCCTTGAGTATACTGGCCCAACCATTCAGAACTTGTCGATGGAAGAACGCATGACGGTTTGCAATATGTCCATCGAAGCCGGGGCGCGCGCAGGAATGATTGCGCCCGACGAAACCACATTCAACTATTTGCGTGGTCGAGCGTTCGCGCCGAAAAATTTTGAAGAGGCCGTAGCGGATTGGAAATTGTTGCCAAGCGACCCTGGAGCAAAGTATGACCTGGTTCGCATATTCGAAGGCGCGGCCATTGAGCCGCAAGTGACTTGGGGCACCAACCCTGGCCAAGTGAGCTCGATCAGTGCGCGCGTTCCTCGTCCCGACCAAAGTGGTGATGAGACCGAACAAAAGTCAACCGCCGCAGCCTTAGAGTATATGGGACTGACCGCAGGTACACCGCTGTCCGATATTCAAATCAATCGCGTCTTCATCGGATCGTGTACGAACGCGCGCATTGAGGACTTGCGAGCCGCAGCGCGGGTCGTCAAGGGTTATCGCGTAAGTTCGAAAGTCAGCGCGATGGTGGTGCCTGGTAGTGGACAGGTCAAACGCCAAGCGGAGCACGAAGGACTAGACCGCGTGTTCCGCGAAGCGGGTTTCGACTGGCGCGAAGCGGGTTGCAGCATGTGCCTCGCCATGAACCCAGATCGGCTAGAACCCGGTGAACGCTGTGCATCGACTAGCAATCGCAATTTCGAAGGCCGTCAAGGCAAAGGTGGTCGAACTCATCTGGTTTCACCAGCCATGGCCGCTGCAGCTGCCATCCAAGGTCACTTCAATGACATTCGACAATGGAACTATAAGGTCTAGCCCCCAAAGCAAACGCTGTTAAGCCTTTTCAAGTGCCGATTTCGGAGAAATCGGCCT
>JAYVHC010000344.1:0-5004 GCA_043771575.1 Planctomycetia bacterium | reverse complement strand
AAACGACTGTACGGGCGAAACAACTATCCAGTCGCCATAACCCTCGAGTCGCTGGAGGACTTGGTAAAACTGATTTGCAAAGTTTCTGAATTTCGCGCGTTGCGAAGCTGCGTCGAACGGGTGCTCAGCCGGTTCCCAACGTTGAGCGATTGGGTTACAAAAAACTGGCAGCGCTTGTTGTCGGTCGAGGCGCAGCTGGATGAGTTGCTTGCGGTGGCTCGGTTCATGATCGACCATCCGCGTCCAGATTGCTTCGTGCGCGAACTGCCATTGTCAGTTTCGACCAAACTGATCGAACGCAACAAATCGCTCTTGCGCGCTTGGTTCGACCTATTGCTGCCCGAAGGCGCCATCGATTTCGGCAGCACTCGAAGTTTTGAACAGCGATATGGTTTTCGTTATGCGCGACAGCATCTACTCGTCCGTTTCTTGGATGCGGAACTCGCGTGCGAACTTGGATGCCCTTGGATGGAGTTGTCGTTACCCGCTGCCGAACTTGCGCGATTGCCCGTTACGGGGGCCAGAGTATTCATCGTTGAGAACAAGGTAAATTTGTTGACGTTGCCAAGATCACCGCGCAGTATTGCACTGGGCGGATTCGGTGACGGAGTCACTATGCTGTTTGATGTTCCATGGCTATTGAATCAGCCGTTGTTTTATTGGGGTGATCTCGACCTGGACGGCTTCGACATTCTCGCTTCACTCCGACATCGTTTTCCGCAAACGCACAGTCTTTTCATGGACGTGGAGACGCTTCTAAAGCACCGGTCGATCGCAACTTCCTTCGTCGGTCGTCGCTCCGCAGAGGCGAGCGAACCAGCCGAGCTCACCGCCTCGGAACTCGCCGCTTATCGCATTTGCAAAGGAGAGAATCTTCGCTTCGAACAAGAGCACATTTCGCAAGCTGCGGTGAATCAGCGGTTCGTCGAATTAAATCGCCTGTGAGAATATCCGTGCGCTCAAAGCGAAAATGCACCCGGCAAAAGCAACTCAGTGGTCCAACGCGCGCGAACTTCGCCGCTGTCAGCTTCAACTAAGATCACTTCAATGGCTGCGCCGAATTCGTGAAGCACTTGACGACACGCACCACAGGGAGTGACGGCACCTTGCGAAGCTACTGCGATCGCCCGCCACACTCGTTGTCCCTTGACAATCGCAGCCGATACGGCGCTGCGTTCGGCACAAATTGCCAAACCGTAGCTCGCATTCTCAACATTGCAGCCTTCGAAAATCTCTCCATCACTCGTCAAGATCGCCGCCCCAACCAAGAAATTACTATAAGGCGCATAAGCCCGCCGTCTCGCCGCCAACGCCACCCTGACCAAGCTAGCCAACTCTGATTCTGTCAATAGCATCGCAACTTCACTTCGTAAGCAATTGAAAAATGCCCAGCAAGTGAAACTTACTGGGCATGGAGCATGGGTTGCAACTCGTTACGTGAAAAACTAATCCACCGAGTACAGAATTGCAGCTTGGGCTGCAGCCAAGCGAGCGATAGGTACACGGAACGGTGAGCAACTGACATAGTTCAGGCCAATTTGATGGCAGAAGACAACGGACGATGGGTCGCCACCGTGTTCGCCGCAGATGCCGATCTTGAGGTCCTTGCGAGTGCTGCGACCCTTGTCGACGCCGATCTTCATCAACTGGCCAACGCCGGAGGTGTCGATCGAGGCGAACGGGTTGGCTTTGAGAATGTCCAATTCTTGGTAGGGCGGAATGAACGAACCCGAGTCATCGCGGCTCATACCCAAACAAGTTTGCGTCAAGTCGTTTGTACCAAACGAGAAGAACTCTGCAGTCTCAGCGATCTCGTCAGCGGTCAGAGCACCACGAGGTACTTCGATCATGGTGCCGACCGTGTAAGCGAACTTCTTGCCGGTCTCTTTCATCACTTCCTTAGCGACGCGGTGAATGATTTCAACTTGAAGATCCAATTCCTTCTTGAAGCCCACCAGAGGAACCATGATTTCCGGTTTGACCTTCACGCCCTCTTTCAAAACGGCGGCGGCCGCTTGGAAAATGGCGCGGGCTTGCATTTCCGAAATTTCTGGGCGCACAATACCGAGTCGGCAACCACGGAAACCGAGCATCGGATTGAATTCGTGGAGTTCACCCACTAAGCGCGCAACTTCCTTAACCGTAATGCCAAGTTGGCTGGCAACTTCTTCTTGTCCCTTCTTGTTATCGCCATGCGGTAGGAACTCGTGCAAGGGTGGATCCAGCAAGCGAATGCAGGCTGGCAAGCCATCGAGCGCACGGAAGATGCCTTCGAAGTCCTTTTGCTGGTATGGCAGTAATTGGGCAAGTGCGGCTCTTCTGTCCTCGGGCTTTTCAGCCAGAATCATTTTGCGAACAGCGATAATGCGATCGCCTTCGAAGAACATGTGCTCGGTACGACACAGGCCAATACCCTCTGCGCCGAATGCAATTGCGTTGACCACTTGGTCGGGTTGGTCGGCGTTGGTGCGAATGCCGAGCTTACGGTACTTGTCAGCCAACTTCATAATGTGGTTGTAGTACTGATAAACTTTGCTGTCGGCAGCCTTCATGGTCTTGGTGACCAACACTTGGTTCAGTTCGCTGGGCGCAGTTGCGATCAAGCCGCTGAAAACTTCGCCTGTAGAGCCGTTGATGCTGATCGAGTCGCCTTCCTTGAGCGTTACACCCTTGCACTTGAGCGTCTTCTTGTGGTAGTCGATTTCGATATCGCCAGCACCAGCTACGCAGACTTTACCCATCTGACGAGCGACCAATGCAGCGTGGCTGGAGACACCACCGCGGCACGTCAGAATTCCGTCGGAGGCGATCATACCGCGAAGATCCTCGGGGCTGGTTTCGATGCGAGCCAGAACAACTTTCTTGCCCAGCGCCGCAAGTTCTTCAGCTTTGTCCGCGGTGAAGACCATGGTGCCCGAGGCGGCACCCGGTCCAGCGGCTAGGCCGACAGCCAACAGCTTGCCATCTTTCTTAGCTTTCTCGTAGGCTGGCACGTCGAAAATGGGTTGCAGCAGTTGATTAAGCGCCTCGGGATCACCCGACTTGACGGCGTGTTCCGGAGTCATCAGTTTTTCTTTGACCATGTCGTGAGCGATCTTCACGTAAGCCAGCGCGGTGCGTTTGCCGTTGCGAGTTTGAAGCATGTACAGCTTCTTCTTTTCGATCGTGAATTCGAAGTCTTGCACGTCGCCGAAGTTCTTTTCCAGCGTCTTGCGAACTTCAACCAGTTCCTTGAAGGCGGCGCTGTTGATCTTGTCCTTGGCCATGTCGGAGATTTTCAGTGGCGTGCGCACGCCGGCTACCACGTCTTCGCCTTGAGCGTTCACAAGGTATTCGCCATAGAACACGTTCTCGCCGGTAGCCGGGTCACGTGTGAAGGCTACTCCGGTTGCACAGTCGTCACCCATGTTGCCAAACACCATGCTTTGAACGTTGACGGCGGTGCCCCAATCGTCAGGAATACGATACTTTTGGCGATAGAGAATCGCCCGTTCGTTCATCCATGAACCAAAGACCGCACTCACTGCGCCGATCAGTTGAGTCATGGGATCATTGGGAAATGCTTTGCCAGTGCGATCCTTTATCAGCTTTTTGTAGCGTTTGACCAACTCTTGCAGATTCTCTTCGGTCAGGCTGGTATCGTCCGCAGCTTTGACTTCCTTTTTGAGGTTGTCCATGATTTCTTCGAAAGGATCATGTTCGTTCTCGTGACGCTTTTGAACGCCCATCACGACGTCGCCGTACATTTGCAGGAAGCGGCGATAGGAATCCCAAGCAAAACGCCCGTTGTTTGTGGCTTTCTTTAGACCTTCAGTGGTTTCGTCGTTCAGACCCAGGTTGAGAATCGTGTCCATCATCCCAGGCATCGAATCGCGGGCGCCGGAGCGAACCGAAACGAGCAGCGGGTTCTTGGGATCGCCGAACTTTTTGCCAGTCTCTTTTTCCATCCAAGCGACTGCGCTCTTTAAATCCGCATCGAAACCGTCAGGATACTTTTTGCCATTTTTGTAATAATGAACGCAAACCTCGGTGGTGATCGTATAGCCCGGAGGCACAGGCAGGCCAATTTTTGTCATCGCGGCCAAGTTCGCGCCCTTACCGCCCAGCAACGCTTTCATGTCGCCGGCACCGTCGGTCTTGCTCTTGCCGAAGTAATAAATCATCTTGGTCTTGGCCATAACGCTGTTCGAACCTCCGAAGTGGATTTTTTCTTTTGGGTTGCGGTCAGGGAGCTAAAGTGCCACTAAACCGTTGACTTTTGCCTATAAAATCGCGTCGCGAGTGTACTGGCGCAGCCGTAAACCGTCAATTGGTAGCCGCATAAGTTGCGAGTTCCATCGACCTTTCGCATCGATCCTGAATGGGAGTAAAACGTGGAGACTTTCGATTCCGAGTCAGCTCTTGGCCAAGCAATTGGCTATTTAGTTGTGGGACACGGTACCCGAAGCCCAGAGGGGCAATCGCAACTTCGTAGGATCTTTTCCCAAATGACCCAACTGGCAGGAGCGGACGGTCTCAAGGGACGCCCGGCGGAACTTGCTTTCCTAGAACTCGCCGAACCGAACATCATGACCGCCGTCGAGCGACTTTTCCAAGCTGGCGTACAGCAATTAGTCGTCGTACCCGTACTCCTTTTCAGCGCCGGACACGCTCAGCACGACATTCCTAACGTAGTGGAAGCTGCCGCCGAACGTTTCGGCATGCGCCTACTTCGCAATTGTTCGTCGCTGTGCCTCGACCCCACGATCCTTGCCCTTTCTGCTGAAAGATTTCAACAAGCATTGTTAAAGCACGGCGGATTAGGTATTGAACCGGCTATTGAAGGCGTGGCCCTGGCCCTGATCGGCCGCGGCAGCAGCTCTGATGACGCCACCACCGCCATGCTGCAGTTCGCTGAATTGCGGACGCGTGCGACACCTGTCCGTTGGTCGTCGGTGGGATTCATCCACGCCCAGCGTCCCACTGTCAACGAAGTGCTCGACGCGCTCGCAGCGACCGGCCTAC
>JAYVHC010000343.1:0-4427 GCA_043771575.1 Planctomycetia bacterium | reverse complement strand
TAAGTGTATTCGCGGCCCGTTTTCCAGAAAGTGAGTCCGTACTGCTCAGCACTTGCAACCGCGTAGAACTCTACACCGCGACGCAATCCCTGCAACGCTTGCCGAGCGCCAGCGACTTGGGCGGATTTCTCGCCGACTTTCACCAACTGCGAGTGGAAGACTTCCAAGAACAACTCGCTACAGCCGAGGATGAACAAGCGATCAAACACTTGTTCATGGTCGCTTGCAGCCTCGATAGCATGATCGTTGGCGAAGCCCAGATTTTGGCGCAAGTGAAAAGCGCTTATGAGTTGGCATGCGAGGGCGCATCGGCCGGCGGTCTAATGCATAGCGCTTTTCAACGCGCCACCGCTGTGGCGCGTCGCATCGCTAACGAAACCGAAATTCATCGCCGTCGAATCAGCGTGCCCAGTGTCGCAGTCAGCGAAATCGCAACCCAATTCTTCGAGCGTTTTGACGACAAACGCATCCTGCTCATCGGCGCCGGCGATATGGGTACCGAAACGCTAAAGTATCTCACCGACGCCGGTGCCAAACAGATTCGCATCGTCAATCGCAATCCCGAACGAGCAATCGAGTTAGCCCATCAGTTTAATGCCATTACGGCGCCTTGGGACGCATTGGAAACCTGCGTTCGCGAAGCGGATTTGGTGGTTTCCACCACCAGCGCCCCCGAACCAATTTTCTCGCTTGAAAGATTCAAGAAGGTTCTCCATCGACGCAAACGACGCGCGATCTTGATTTTGGATCTTGCTGTTCCGCGTGATTTTGACCCTGCGATCTCCGACCTGCCCGATGTGTATGTATTCAGCGTCGATGATTTGCAGAAAGTGTGTGAACGCAACATCGAGCTGCGCCAAAAAGAATGGCCAAAAGCCGAACGAATTGTGCAGGAAGAATCCCAAAGGTTTATGGCGGAAATGATCCATCGCGGCAGCGGGCCAACTATCAAGCTCCTGCGCGAACAAGCTGATCGAATCAAGCAAGAAGAACTTCAGCGACTGCTCGGGCGATTGCAAGCGCACGGCCTCAACGAAAATGTTGAACATGAACTCTCGGTTTCGTTTGAGCGTCTTGTCAACAAATTGTTGCATCCTCCCCTGCAATCGCTACGAGAAAACGCTGACACTTCGCACCATGCCAGCCTGCTCGACGCTCTCCGCAGACTCTTTCAACTACGGGAGTAGCGCTGCCAACTACGCGAGTAGCGCTGCCAACTACGCGAGTCGAGCTGCCAACTACGGGAGTCGAGCTGGCTGAAAAATGGCGTTTAGGGTTGAGTTCTGTTTACAATAGCGTGCCGCGACGCTCCGCCGTTGCGATTTTCCCCGCTCACACGCGATCGATAAGTTTTCTGCACGCTACGTGCCTCAATCCTTAACCCGGAATTCCGCGCCATGTCAAACTCAACACGCATCGCCTGCAAAGTCGCCATCGTTTGCAGCATTATCGCTCTGCTCGCCAAGCCAACATCCGCACAACCCACCACCGCTGCACAGTTGTTTCCCAAGTCCACAGTACTCTACACCGAAATCGCTGAACCGCCGAAGTTGATTGAACTTCTACTTAACCATCCACTGCGATTGAAAATCGAGCAAGTACCAGCCTATCGAAAAGCGATCAAGTCTCCGGATTTTCTAAAGTTCCAACTCGGCGTCGGCCTATTTGAAGGCCACATGGGCATGCCTTGGAATGAAGCCCTGGCTGCCATAGGTGCTGGCGGTGTTCATTTTGCCTTCGATGCTAAATCACAAGGCGCAGCGGTACTGATCAAAGCCAAAGACCTCGATACGTTGATCAACCTGCGCAAGGCGGTCTTTCAAGTGATCCAAGTCGGTGCCCAGGCCGCAGGCCAACCGGATCCCATCAAGAAAGGCGAGTACCGTGGCCTGACGGCTTATGAAGTTAACAAAGTAAAATTAATCGCCCTCGATTCCTGGTTGTTGATCACCAACAAAGATGAGCTTGGCAAGCGCATCGTCGACCAACATTTGGACGGCGGCAACGAGACCCTGGCCAACCACGAGAACTATATCGTAGCCGTTGCCACTAAACCAGAACTCTGCACTGCTTGGTCGTTCACTGACATCGCGACGATTCGCGACGCCGGAGCACTGAAAGATCTCTACAGCGGTCGCACCGACAACATCGTCGCCGAAATGCTGCTCGGAGGACTGGTCAGCAATCTTAAAAACACTTCTTACAGCACTGCAGCGCTCTCAATCGATAATAAACAGGTGCACTTGTCAGTGCGCACACCACACACTGCGGAATGGGCGGTCGATCGCCAGTACTATTTCGGGCCTGACAACAGCGGACAAGCTCAAGAACCGATCGTTCTGCTGGATAGCATCTTTACTTTAAGCACTTATCGTGATCTCTCACAAATGTGGCTTCGCGCCGGAGATCTCATGACCGATAAAGCCAACGATCAACTCGCCCAAGCCGACAGCCAACTGACCACATTTTTCTCGGGCAAGGATTTTGGAGAAGACATTCTCGGTTCACTCTATCCCGAATTGCAAGTCATTGTTACGCGACAAAACCCTGAAGACTTAGTAGTCAAACCAGCCATCAAGTTACCTGCCTTCGCGATTGTTGCCCGCATGCGCACGCCGGAAACAACGGTGCCGCAGTTCCGTCGCGTATTTCAAAGCTTCATTGGTTTCATCAATGTCCTAGGCGCTATGAACGGACAACCACAATTGGATCTCAGCATGGAGTCGACTGACAAAATGAAACTCATCGCGGCGACCTACGTTCCGGAGCCCGAAGATAAGGACTCACACGCCAAGATCAATTTCAACTTCTCACCATCGCTTGTATTCGCTGGCGATCGCATGGTCCTAGCGAGCTCAAGAAAGCTGGCCTCCGATCTAGTCGAGGCCGAAGCTCCCGTCGCCATAAAAACGGAACTTTTTGGGCCCAAGCCAAACACGGTTGCGTTGCTAGAGGTCCCTACGCTGCGCGAAATCCTCGCAGACAACCAAGCCCAACTCGTCGCCCAAAACATGCTCGACAAAGGCCACTCGCAAGAAGCCGCCGAGCAGGAGATCGAGATCCTCATGTTAATCGTCGACCTCTTCCAATCCGGCGATATTGCTCTCTTTACCGCCGCCGATTCTCTGCGATTGGATGGCACATTGCGATTCAAAGAATGAGCAGGTCAGTGGCCGTGTTGCTCCTCACCTCGGAGAGCTTTGCTTCCCTTGTTTCGCACGATCGCGTCAAACAGTTGTGTCAACTCGGACGCCTCGAGGTTTGTGATTGCCTTCCGCGGCTCGGAAGAGGCTAGGGATAGAAACGCTCGCCTTACGGCACCGGAGTCAGTATCACAGCGCTATAGGAACCGGTTCCGTCCGGATTTTGAATAGAAACCCCCCCGCAAATTTGCCCCCCGTCGGTAATCACATTTGGATTGACGTATTTCAAGTTTGCCGGCGGATTGACAATTAAATCCCGTAGCGAATACAGCTTCCCCGCATAATGAATGAACCCTATTCCGGTCGCTGCGCCAGAGCCGACAGTATCACCAAAATAGTTAATCGAGGTGACCCAACTGTTGGCCGTACTACTCTGAAGATCTTCCCAGGTACCGTCGCTTCGCAATCGCACTGCTCGTTCCGAAGTGTTCTCTTTGGTTCTTGTTTTACCGATGCAGGCCCAGCCTGCGAGTGTCCCGAGTTCGTTGATCGCCAAGCCATCGCTCACTTGGTAGCGTGTGGATGTATTTCCATTGATTGTTCCGAAGAGATCGGGGTTTGCTTGGCCCGGTGTATAGCGAAAAGCAAGGCTTCGGGTTCCCGTGTTGATCGCCCCGGCGACTGTGCCGGAGTTGTTGATAGCGGCAGGAACTGCGGAGTCGAGCAAGTGGACCGGCACGCCTTGTCCGGGTGCTCCCGAAAACACCCAAGCGCTGTCGCCCGATCCTGGCAAGGAGGGAAACGTATCTTGGCCATTTACAGAGGCATGCAGCACCACGTCTCCGTTGTCATTCATGCCTTTTACAAAAATCTGGCGGCTGGGATCGAAGATTCGAATCGCCTCTAGCACTCCCTCGTTAGATGAATATCGAAACAGGCGAGCCTGCGGGACGCCATTCTCGATTCTCCATCCGCGACCCGCGATTTGGCCGCTCCCATTAATGGCTGATGCGTAGTCGAGTAACGACCATACATAATTGGGCTCGCTAAGCTGGGCAACGGTCGTCAAGTCGAGGATGTCGCCGTTGGCCAGTCGCACGATGGCGCGATCTCCAGAAGCGGTTTCAGTCCGACCTACCGCGACGCCCGACTCGTTCATGGACCTAAGCGTCGTTGACGCAGCTTGAAATGTAATCTGATAGGTGATTGGAGGCGGCGAGATGGGTGGCTTGGTTTTCTGCGCGAACGCAAGCCGAGGCGAGATGCACAATAGCATTGCGGCCA
>JAYVHC010000342.1:0-3754 GCA_043771575.1 Planctomycetia bacterium | reverse complement strand
TTTTTGGGCATGTCCATGTAAACGGAACTGGAGGTGTCGCATTCGGGGGCGGACTAACCTATACCGATGTGATTTTAGTGGGACAGTGCCACTCTGTGCTAAAACACGGGAAATACAAGCCCGAAGCGCAAGCGAGTGAATCCGCGCAACTCATTCACTCGCTTGCGCTTCGAGCTTGTACTGTTCAACCAGACAAATACTGCATCACGCCATTCACTAAGTACCAGTGACCTTTAGAACGCTCCCTCTTAAAATTTCAAAAAGCACACTTGACCGTTACGGCGACCTGGTGTACCATGTCACCAGTACACAACTGAAGGAGGTTGTCATGCAACTGTCTATTGAACCCAACAACGGGATTCCGATCTACGAACAATTGATCCGACAGGTGAAATTCGCCGTGGCAGAGGGAATCGTCGTACCGGGACAATTGGTGCCGAGTGTGCGCGAGCTGGCGAAGTCGCTGGCGATCAATCCGAACACCGTCCAGCGAGCTTATCTTGAATTACAAAGCGAGGAAGTCATTGAGACGCGGCGAGGGCGCGGTATGGCGGTGTGCACAGGGGCGAAACGGCGCTGTGTGGGCGATCGCCAATTGCTGCTCGGCGAGCGACTATCGGCGGTTGTCGGCGAGGCGATTCGCAGTGGGTTGGAACCTGATCGGCTGCGGGAAATGTTTGACAAGGCAATCAAGCAAGCACTTCGAACGGAAGGGGTATCAGAATGAACGTGGCAATTAAAGTTCACAACGTCTCCAAGAAATTCGGCCGCCGCACGGTGCTCGAGAATGTTTCATTCGAAGTCCCAAGCGGTTGCGTGTTTGCATTGTTGGGAGAAAACGGCGCGGGCAAATCGACCTTGATTCGCGGCCTGCTGGGCTTTCACAAGTTCGCCAGCGGCAGCGTGGAGGTGCTGGGCAAGCGCCCAACGAGCCAAACGATGGAACTACGACGCATGGTCGGCTACGTTTCCGATCAACCGGGTTTATATGAATGGATGTCGGTTGCGGAAGCGGGTTGGTATGCGTCAGGGTTTTATGCAGCGGGATATTTGGTGCGTTACTCGCAATTGGCGATAGAATTCAGTTTGCCGCTGGATGCGAAGATTCGCGACTTGTCGAAAGGAATGCGAGCCAAGGTGGCGTTGGCGTTAGCGATGGCCTTCGATCCGCAGTTACTGGTGCTTGATGAACCCACTTCGGGACTTGATCCGATGGTGCGGCGAGCGTTTCTCGAGAGTATGGTCGATCGCGCAGCAACCGGCCAGACAGTCTTTTTGAGCAGTCATCAGATTCAAGAGGTCGAACGAGTGGCAGATTATGTTGCAATCTTGCACGCTGGCCAGCTGCAAGTGGTTGCGAAGCTGGATGACTTAAAGGCAGAGGTGACGATGATCAGCTACTCGCTGCGTGACTCGTTACTGGCGGCACCCATCGAATTCGATCGAATTGAAATTTTGCAGCGCAGTCAAACCGGCCGCTCGTTTCAGTTATTGGTTCGCGGGTTCAAGCCAGAGATTCAGGAGATTTTGCAGCGCGACCCGAACTTGTTTGATTTCAAAGCGGTTCGACCGAATTTGGAAGAGCTTTATATTGGATTCACGCAGCCGCTAAGTGAAGCTGATGGGGCGAACTTGCAGCCTCGGAAACCGGTTTCTGATGTAGCGTAACGCGCGCCGCCGGTCGCTGGATTTTACACGAGTGAGCCGCCGGCGCTAGTTTTGATGTTGAGCTATTTGACTTAGGGGCAAAGCCCCGTGCGTTTACCCAGCCCAGCCCAGCCCAACGGGCTGGGTACAAATAAACAACACAAATCAAAGGGCCAACGGCCCGGCAGAACACCCAGCCCGATGGGCTGGGCTAGGTAAATTGTTGGGCCTTTGGCCCGTAAAGACAAAAAGTGCTCAACATCAAAAGGCGCTAGCCGCGGGTGTCGGAGTAGTGGACGATCAAGAACGCTATTAATAACTAATTATTTCGTCAAAGTACAAGCAGGATTGTGAGAATCAAATGATGTTGGGACAGTTGCATGTAATTGTGCCGTCATCCTGCGATACCCGCGGCTAACGCCGTCGGCTCACAAAACCAAATAGCCCATCCAGGCAAGCGCGTCGGGTTCTGCAGTTCTAGCGAGTTCGAAGAAATACAGGTAAATCATGGCCAGTACAACATTGGATGCTTCCGCAATAAGAACTGTTGGACCCCTTGCTGTTACCCGATGGGCTCATAGTCTGTGGAAGGAATTTCGTCAGGTCTGGCAATTGATCGTCGGCATTGCTGTAATCCAAGCCTGTTTGCAGTTGCTGATGGGCTGGCTTGAAATGTCATTTCCCAGCGAATTCCCAGGGCTTTCGCAAAACGCGATCAATATCGCTTTAGCGAGTCCAACTCTCATCGCAATCGCCTGTAGCGGCGTATTGATCGGCCAAGAGCGTCAGAACGGTTGCTGGGCTTGGAATAGCAGCCTACCGATCAGTTGGCGTCGATCCCTAGTCAGTAAAGTAACCACTTGGCTTGTAGCGAGCATATTCCTTGTCGCGGTTATGTTATGCATCGCGGCGATTGCATTATCGATGAATCAAAGATCGCTGGGTCAGGTGTTATTTTCGGAGCAAACGGGTTACGGCTCGTGGACTTATTTGTTGACGCTCGTGATTGGCGTTCAGGTATTCATTTACTGTTCGATCGCGACGCTGCTGATCAAGGATACGTTGTTGGCGATTGTGGTTGCCGCACTTAGTCTATTCGTGTTGCATTTTTTTGTCGCGATCACGAACTTTTCCAATTTATTCAATTGGATGAACAGTGGCGGTTATGAATTGCATCATGAGAACGCAATCCTGCTAGCGTATCTCGCTTCATTTGTGGTCGGTTCGATTTGGCTGGCGTCGACCTACCGTTGGCGTTGGGGCGTGGGGCAAAACTCGACGCTTTCTACTAGGGGAGGATCCCCTGCGAACTACCTAAGGCCTCAACGTGCCGCGTGGATGGCTTTTGCAGGAGCCGTTACGCAACCATCCGAGTTCGGGATGTTGATACAGCATGGTATCCGCAGTTCGCTGGGACTTCGTGCCGTAGTGTTTTTGGGTGCGCTGCTGATCCTAGCCATAGCAGCCAACCAGCGGGAAGGTGACCAACTGGCGCCGTTGGCTGCCTGTGTGGCATCCTGTGTTTTGGGTGTCAGTGTGTTTTCCGGTGATCAGTCATTGAATCGCTTTCGTTTTTTCGCGGACCGTGGCGTTGCATGGAAGAAGCTCATGATCAGTCACGTTGCACCGCCCGCTGTGCTTGCAAGCATCTGCACCGTGCTTGCATGTTTCCTGACAAATGTTCCGAATACAGCCATCGTCTACACCATTTGCGTTCCCATTTTCGTAGTGGGTATGTTCAGCTCGCTGGTATTTGCAAGCCCAATTGTTTCGATCACCGCTGCCATGACCATGACTTTCGGAGCTATTGCTCTTTCTGGTTCAGCCATCGCGATTTGGAATGTGGTCGCTCCCGGTCATTGGCTTTCGGTAGCGATCTGGTTTCCCATATCGACGTTGATCGTGCTCTTCGTGGCTGTGCGGCTGGTGCCCCGATGGTTGATTAAGGATCGCTTGGATTCTACCGGGATCTACTTCGGCACCATGCTTGTGGCCGTTCTCCTGCCAGGGGTGCTAGGTCTGAGTTTCGGATTTGAGCAAATTCCGAAAGTGGCCTGGCACGGTGCTCCGCTGGCAGAGATCAAGGACATCGACTGGACCGGTGGGC
>JAYVHC010000341.1:0-4185 GCA_043771575.1 Planctomycetia bacterium | reverse complement strand
CCGTTTTTTCACAGTTGGTTTGTTGCCGAGACGCCTTGCCACCACATGTATGTAACATCAACGATTTGTTTCCGCCGGATGATTGTGTAAGAGTTTATGAACTGCTCGCGCGCACCCGCTCAACCAGTCCATGCGGACCCATAGACACAAAACTCGTCGATAGCAGTTTGAAGCAGCGAACGATTCGATGGTTTGCTCGCAATGTATCGCATGTTCACAATCCCAATGACGAAGTGGACATGCGCCGGCAATTGCTCGTCGGACATGACCTAACCGACTTGATTGAAGCGCAGAGGCGCAGCGTGCAACAGGAGCGATTGGCAGCAATCGGTCAAACCATGGCTGGGCTTGCCCACGAAAGCCGCAACGCGTTCCAGCGCAGCCAAGCTGCGCTGGAAACGCTAGCGCTCGAATTGGAAGATCGCCCAAACGCCTCACTGTTGCTGGGGCGGATTCAACGCGCGAATGACCACTTATTACACTTATATGAAGAGGTGCTTCAGTTCGCCAAACCGATGCGTTTGGACTTGCGGCAATGCGACATTGTCGAAATCGTGGAAGCCACGTGCAGGCATGTTGCTCAAGCTGCAAAAACAAGTAGCGATTGCTTCACCGTCAGCCTCCAAGGTCAAACTCGTAGCGTCGTTGCAGATGCTTTCGCGGTGGAGCAGATACTGCGTAACCTGATCGAGAATGCGATGGCTGTAGGTCCCTACGACAGACCCATCTTGGTTGCAATCTCAGACACTTGGCAAGGCGACCAACCTTCGTTGCAAGTAGAAGTCATCGACGAAGGGCCTGGAATTCCTTATGAAAACATGGAACGCATCTTCGAACCGTTTTTCTCAACACGCTCGCGCGGTACTGGCCTTGGCCTCCCCATCGCTCGTCGACTGGCTGAAGCGCATGGCGGATCGCTCGAACTAAAGTCTGGACCATCGGGAACGAACGCTGTGTTAACACTCCCTTTGGTTTCGACCGGCGATCAGACACAAGATCCTGAGAACGTTCGCGACAATCGGCGGAAAAGTTGACACTTGCAGCAACTGAGATACTTCACGCTCAGATCTTTCTGTTGGATCTAACTTCCTCGCTTACGCATTGGGTTTCGATTGAATTTCAACGAGAATCAAGAGAATCCGCCGCCACTGGCAAACAAATCGCGCGAATTCGCTCGCCAATGTGCGTTCAAAGTATATTAGAGCGTTCAACGCGAAGCTGTTAATTCAAATGGTATGACTGGAGAGGCGTCAGTTTTGGGGTTGGACGCAAAAACAAAATGCGTTTTTTAGAATCTGGCGGACTTTTCGGTGAAGTTCTGGATTCCCCGATCTCAATCGCGATTTCTGGCTTTTCCAGCAACCGTTCGGTACAGCAATTGCGTTCCCATTTGGGGTTCGAATTGAAAGAAGTTGCCTCATGGTGGCAGCGTGGAGATTTAAGGTAACGAAAAGATGACTCATGATCTAACTGATATTGATTTGCTGCTAGTGGACGACGAAACGGATTTTCGTGAGTCGGCTTTCCAGTACTTTTCCAAGCGTGGCTATCGCGTAGTAGCGGTCGAAAGTGGCCCCGCGGCGTTGCAAGCGATTCAAACGCAGCAGTTTGAGGTTGCGGTGGTCGATGTTCATATGCCGGAAATGGATGGCGTGCAGTTGTTAGAAAAATTCCGTGAAGGCGATACGGCGCTTCAAGTCATCATGCTCACCGGCGGCGCGACCATTCCCACGGCAGTCGCTTCGATGAAAGCGGGAGCGGTAGATTATGTAACCAAGCCCATTCGCCTGTCGGATTTGGATCGCTTGATTTACAAAGCTTCACTGACGGCCAAGTTAATGCGTGAGAATTCGCAATTGCGTCACGTCATTGAACGCCAGCGAACTTCGTCAACCATGATAGGCGAGTCGGTGGCAGTCAAAAAGGTTCTGCACTTGATCGAGCGCATCGCGCCCAGCGACAAGCCAGTTCTGATTGAAGGCGAAAGCGGCACGGGTAAAGAACTGGTTGCGCGCGGTATTCATGCACACAGTCGCTTGGCTGATAAGCCGATGGTCGTAATCAACTGTGCCGCATTGCCGGAGAGCTTGCTGGAAAGCGAGTTGTTCGGTCACGAAAAAGGCGCCTTCACTGGCGCTATTGCTTCGAAGCTGGGTTTGTTTGAGCTGGCAGATGGAGGAACGTTGTTTATTGACGAGTTCGGTGAATTGGCTGGTGCGCTGCAAGCTAAGTTGCTGCGAGTCCTGGAAGACGGTGTCATACGTCGCGTGGGTTCGATAAAGGAACGTCGCGTTTCGGTTCGCTTGATCGCAGCCACTAACAAGGACCTGGGCGCTGAAGTAGCCGCGGGACGTTTTCGCGAAGATCTTTATTATCGGGTCAATGTGCTGAGTATCAAGTTACCAGCGCTGCGAGATCGAGGTGGCGATATTCCAATTTTGTGCAAACACTTCTTGGGCAGTTCGTGGAAGCTGGCTCAAGGCGTCTTGGAACTGTTTGAGGCTTATGATTGGCCTGGCAATGTTAGGCAGTTGCTAAATGCATTGGAGCGCGCAAAAGTTCTCGCGGATGCGTCGGGTGTAATCACCGTCGAGGATTTGCCACCCGAGTTGCTCAAGGAGGGTTGTCGCCCAACGCCAGTGGTTGGCGGCACCACGGATCTCGATTCACTCAATCGGGCTCACGTCTTAGCGATCTTGAAGCAGCAGAATGGCAACAAGGCCCGTGCCGCACGCGTGCTTGGAATCAACCGCCGCTCGCTTTACCGGCTCCTCGAAAAGTATGGTGAAGCGGTTCAGCCAGGCCCGCAGTTTACGCATTCTTAATCTTAATGCCGCAGAAATGGGGTTCTGAATGTCTGGATAGCGGCCAGCATCCTTCTGGCAGCGTTGTCAAAGCGACTTCGCTTTGACCATAATAGTCCCGCCGTGCGGATACATTTGGTGAACTTGATTAAAGAGAGCGAATGACAATGGCAAAGCAGTTTAGCGTAATTCCAACTGAAGACGAATTGACGAGACTCGGCAGAGACTTGCGCTTTTACGAAGTTGATAATGCTACGCCGAAAGTCTTAACGGTCGAGCAGGTCGCTCGTTACAACCGCGACGGTTATCTCGCTCCAGTACGGATCTTTTCTGACAATGAAATGCTCGCGATTCGGTCCTATTTCGATGATCTGCTTAAGCGTGTCATGCAGGCCGGGGGTGATAGTTATTCGATCAGTTCAGCGCACCTTAAATATGGTCCGGTATACGACATTCTCACCGAGCCGCGCATCCTTGACGTTGTCGCTGATATGTTGGGCGAGAATGTAATTGCCTGGGGATCCCATTTTTTTTGCAAAATGCCTCACGATGGCAAAGCGGTCGCGTGGCATCAAGACGCAAGTTACTGGCCGCTGTCACCTTCGAAAGCGGTTACCGTATGGTTGGCGATTGATGATGCAGATGTCGAAAACGCTTGTGTGCAGTTCATCGCCGGTTCACAGCGGTTCGGGCATTTGACTTACCGGCCAAGCGATCCCTCCGAACACAATGTGCTGAACCAGTCCATCGACAACCCTGAGCAGTACGGCGAGATCGTGTTCGACGTACTGAAAGCCGGTGAAGCCTCGCTGCACAGCGATTTATTGCTTCACGGTTCGGCGGCTAATGGCTCCGATCGCCGACGCTGCGGTTTGACACTACGCTATTGCAGCGCCGAAGTGCATGCGGATCTCGGTTGGAACGAAAAGGGGGTCATCGTGCGCGGCAAAGATCAATCGGGCCATTGGTTTAACAACTCGCGACCAGAGCAATGCTAAGGCACCAGGACAATAAAAACGTCCTGGTGGCAAAGCTATTCATGCGAAACTACCTTAACGGCCACAACGCGAAATCCAATGTGGTCGTAGCATCGCTCCGGCTCGAACCGTTGCCGGAACGCGGACCGATTGGGCCAACCATCGTCGGTCCAGGTGCCGCCCCGCCGCGAGCGAGATACGCTGCCATCCCGATTCCGCTGGGCCGCCTCCTTCGCTTCGTGCATGTCGGGATCGACGCCGCCCGGCAGCTTCGCATGATACCAGTCGCGGCACCATTCGCAGGTGTTGCCATGCATGTCATGAATGCCCGCAACCGCGCGTTCGTTCCCGGCTTCCTGGCCCTCGAAAGCCGCTGGAACAACAGTTTTGGTCGGTTCATCAGT
>JAYVHC010000340.1:0-1697 GCA_043771575.1 Planctomycetia bacterium | reverse complement strand
CAGTTCCGTTGTCATTCGCACCTGGCGTACCACGTGCACTGTCATAGTGTGCACAGATCAAAACAATTTCCTTGGGACTAACACTGCCAACAACCTCAGCAATCAAATTGTGGCATTCGATACCGGAGACTGAAAACGATTGTCGATCGATCGAATAACCCATCGATTCCAACATTTTCTGTACATAAGTGACGGTTTCGTTTAGCTTTTTCGGTCGGGACAAATTTCGCTCGCCGATTCTTTCACTGAGATGGGAGATGATCTCCCTTAGGCGTGTCGAGCTGCCCGCTTTGGGGGCGTGATCTACCGAAGGTTCGTCGGCATTATCCTGCCCAAACGCGAAAGTTGCGAACGTGATTACTGCGACAAGCAAAGCCAAACCGCTAGACGCGATAAATGAGCGGGCTCGTTGAAACATGTTACTTCCTAAAAAATCCTAGCTGATGAATGCAGGGCTGATAAAACTATTGTAAAACGATTGTCCATCAGTTGGGACTGCAGGCCTCCTACGGGCGGCACTAATCTCCAACTTTTGGGGATCAAAAAACAAGGAATTGAAATTGTCAATCGAGAAAAATGCAATGCAAAGTTCGCGCAGCAGGGAAGCTGGCAGGCTACGCCGTTAGGCTTAATCATTCAAGAAATACTGGGTGGCACGTCGTTAAGGACAACGCGATGAAATATTTTTTGTCTCCGAAACAGCTGTGGTTCCGTGGCTAAGGAACTGCACGGTCGCATCCGGCAGATGCGACCCACCGTGGGTCACTCTTGCCGAGAGTGACCTTGTGCCGCCCGAAAACAAGCGTTGCCCCTCTACCACTTTCGGCCAGATGAAGTTAGGCTGCTAGCCTCATCCACAACTTGCCCAACACTGTTTTTTAGGAGTGAAAATATGGCACGACCTGTGACGCTTTTTACTGGCCAATGGGCCGACCTTCCGATCGACCACATGGCGAAACTCACCAAGCAATTTGGATACGACGGTATCGAACTGGCTTGCTGGGGCGATCACTTCGAAGTCGATAAGGCGATGTCACAGGACGACTATTGCTCGAAGAAACGAGCCATGCTGGATGCGAACGGATTGCAATGCCACGCGATCAGCGCACACTTGGTTGGCCAAGCGGTTTGCGACAACATTGACGAGCGGCACAAGTTGATTCTGCCGGACTACGTTTGGGGCGATGGCAAACCTGAGGGCGTCAACAAGCGGGCGATCGAAGAGCTGAAGCAGACTGCCAGGGCGGCTCAGCGATTCGGTGTCAGCGTGGTCAACGGTTTCACCGGCTCGAGCATTTGGCATCTGCTGTATTCGTTCCCGCCAGTATCGGACAAGATGATCGACGCGGGCTTCAAGTTGTTCGCTGAGCGATTCAATCCGATCCTCGATGTTTTTGGCGAGTGCGGAGTGAAGTTCGCATTGGAAGTTCACCCAACGGAGATTGCGTTCGACATCTACACTGCCCAGCGCGCCTTGGAAGCGGTAGGCCATCGCGAAGAATTCGGTTTCAACTTCGATCCGAGCCACTTGATTTGGCAGGGAATTGATCCAGTCGAGTTCATTCGCGCATTCCCAGATCGCATCTACCACATGCACGTCAAAGATGCGATCACGACGCTGAACGGAAAGCGCGGTATTCTGTCGAGTCACATCAACTTCGGCGATCCGCGACGCGGTTGGGACTTCCGGAGCCCAG
>JAYVHC010000339.1:0-3016 GCA_043771575.1 Planctomycetia bacterium | reverse complement strand
TGCCACGGCTGACGCTCTGGTGCGCCAAGGCACCGCTTATTCCATCCTGAATCCACTGACCGGCAAGGGGATTATCAACCAGCCGAATGACAAAGACTTCTTCAAGTTCACAGCGCCGGGTGGTGCGGTTCAGATCGTAGTGAATGCAGCCAAATTTGGCCCGAACCTGCTACCCTATATTCAGCTCTGGTCTGCCAGCGGCAAGGTGGCGAATGCCACTTTCGCCAGCCCAACCAAGTCGATCATCAACGTTGCCAATTTGCCGGTCGGAGGCACTTACTATGTCATGGTCCGCAGCCTAGGCGATTACGGCGATGTCGGCCAGTACACCGTGTCGGTAAGCAATGTCTTGACAGCAGTGCAGATGTCGTACGTGAACATGGCCGCATACACGGCGTTGCAACCACGGACCACAACGACCATCGCCAGTCAGTCGAGCCTTGCGACCAAGAGTACATTGGCCAATGCTGGCAGCGGCCAAGGTGTTTCGTTCCGCGCGACAACGCAACAGAACTGGGTTGTCAACTCCACCTTACCTATCGCAGTCGTCAAGCCGGTCGTTCCTGCAACCGCAGCGACCGCCACGACTCAGCATCTTTACAACCCGTTACATTCACAGCTAGTCGATGCCGTTTTCAGTCTGGAACGCATTTAGCGTCATGCAAAAACACACCCAGGTGAAAGCTCAACAGTACCCATCGTCTGGGTATTACAAAACGATGAATTTCAATTGTCAAAAATTCAAAAAAGTAGGAAAGGCATTATTAATCTTTATTACTCTGTGTCCTCCGACCCTCTGTGTTTCAAAATCGCAGCAGTGCTTAAAACACTGAGCCGAGTACGACATGGGAGCCGTGCGGCGGTAGCTCCCAAACTTGCGCTCCGGCCAGACAAGCTGGCCGGGGGCGAGGTGCCGCAGGTTGCTGTCGGGCTAGCTGACAAACTGCCGCTCCCACCGGGCAAGCCGGTGGGGGGCGGGAACGGATCTAACGCCCCAATCGCCCCCCCGCGACTCGGCCGCCACAGTGACTCGGCGACCAGCCGCCCCAGCGGGCTCGTCCCGCTGGACGTAAAGTTTGGAAGCTAGCTGTGGAGTATCTTCCACCAACACTTTTTTCTCCGAGCTTCCCTGCCGGCTTGTCCGGCAGGTAGCACAGTTTGTTAAGCTAACCGCATGACTCCGACGCCACTCTATACAACTCAGAATACTTAGTACTCTTCCCGTCAATACTCATGGACATTGAACAGCCGGAGAGTCTGATTGAATATTTACGTAGCAGCCATCGCGTCGCTCCCGATGAGGTGCTCTCATTTGAGGTATTACACGGTGGAGTGTCGAATCGCACTGTCTTGCTAAAACGCGAAACGGGAGGCGACTGGGTAATCAAGCAGGCGCTGGCAAAATTGCGAGTGGCGACTGATTGGTTTAGCAGCCCCGAACGTGTACATCGCGAAGCACTGGGTATGAAATGGTTAAATGAGCTTGCCCCGCCGGGAGCGATAACGCGACTGCTGTTTGAAGATTACGACGAGCATCTCCTGTGCATGGAAGCGGTCCCGCGACCGCATACGAATTGGAAAAGTATGCTTATTGCTGGCGATATTCGCGGCGAGCACATTGGGCAATTCGGACACCTGCTGGGAATGATTCATCGTCGGTCGACTGAGCGGGCGAGTGAGCTAGAGAAGGTTTTTGACGACCGGACGTATTTTGAATCATTGCGGCTCGAACCGTATTACGCTTTCACGGCCCAACAAGTTCCAGCCGCTGCCCCGTTCCTAGAACAACTTCTCGCCGAAACACGAACTCGCAGAGAGTGCTTGGTGCATGGCGATTACAGCCCGAAAAATGTGCTTGTCCATCAGGCTCGTTTGATATTGCTCGATCACGAAGTGATCCATTGGGGTGATCCTGCGTTCGACCTCGGTTTCTCGTTGACGCACTTGCTCAGCAAAGCTCATCACGTGGCTGGGCATCGCAGGCAGTTCGCCCAAGCCTGCATCGATTACTGGCAGAGTTATCGGTCGGCACTGCAACAAGTCGGCTGGATGGATGGACTCGAAGAACGCGCGGTTCGTCACACCCTCGGCTGTTTGCTAGCCCGTGTCGCAGGCCGCTCGCCGCTAGAATACCTGAGTCCTCAAGAACGTAACTGGCAACAAGCGGTGGTAGTAGAGTTGATGAAGACGCCGCCGGCGACGATCGAGGCATTGGTAGATTTGTTCTTAATACATACCTAGTGCTGTGGCCAGATTAGATTTTGGGGTTCGCGCAACGGGAGGGCGAGGTTCCTACCGAGCCTTTACAGAGCGGCTCAGCAGGAGCTTCGCCCGCTCTATACATCCTTATTAGCGTTTTGACTAATGAAAACACCGGTCGGGAGAGCGAGGCCCCTGCCGAGCTTTTTCGGCCGCGAGGCCGGCCCCAAGTGCTTGTGGACGTGCAATTGCCGGCCAATAAAGCTCCGCGGGAGCGTCGCTCTCCCGTTATGATGGATCGCACTACGAAAAGATGTTTAGAGCTGTTGCTTCGCCCTCCCCAACCCATTGTTTTAGTCTGGACAGAGCACGCGTCTTCGATGGGTGTGATTCACCACGCCCTTCGAAGACTCAGGGACGTGCCACCCACTTCGATAGGGTTACCGGACTAGCGCTAATCGTTTTTTTACCATTAAGATCGGATGCAAATTAGACCATGCCCAGAATCAAGCGGTTGACCGCTCGCGAAATACTCGACAGCCGAGGACGGCCCACGGTCGCTGCCACCTGTGAGCTGGCCACGGGCGCGTGCGCGTCAGCCTCGGTACCTTCGGGAGCTTCGACGGGCCACGCGGAAGCACGCGAACTGCGCGATGGCGATCCAAAGCGTTATCGTGGGCTCGGATGTCGGCGGGCCGTGGCAAACATCATCGAAGTCATCGCTCCAAAATTGGTTAATCTTGAGTTGGCAGATCAAGCGGCGCTGGATCGCATGTTGATCGCCTGCGATGGTACTCATAACAAGTCCAAGCTGGGC
>JAYVHC010000338.1:0-4681 GCA_043771575.1 Planctomycetia bacterium | reverse complement strand
CATGCGGGCCGAGCATCTGGGCCGGATTATCGAGCGTTCCTTCAACTAAGCGGCTAATTCCTTGCAATGAAAGCTGTGTACGCACCAAGGGCTCCGTTCGTGACATCTTGTCCAGTCGAGATCGGCGGCAATTACAATTCAGAATTGCAATCGCTCATCGGTCTCGGCCCGGAATGTGAATATAACCAGGATTTCAGTTAACGTCATGGCTGTGGACGATTACTCGCCGCAGCTCAGTTGCTTTTCAGTTGTTCATCAGTTTGCCTGACATTTTGTTTGTGTGGCGATTCGCACCAGATTGAATTGGTAAAGCTGGTTTCGCCTCCGCTATGCCCAAGTGCCCTTCAGGTGGGTGCAATTGTCGGGCGAGAATGTACGCGGGCAAAAACGCGCACCAGGCGCTCGCGCCAGCGCCGGATCCAAATGGCAGCGTACGGCAACCACGAAATACCCAGCGCAGGCACAGTGATCGAGATCTTCGGTCGTCTGAACCGCAGCGGCACTACGGTAATCAACTGCGTTTCCGGCTGTACAATTGGACTTCGACCTGCCGCTGCTCGCTTATGTACGATTTCACTGGCCGCTTGCAGGATCGCTGCTTTCTGCACATCGGCTATTGTCGGTGCAACGTATAGGTTCGAGCCCGTGGGCATTTCCTTTGCCATTCCCACCGCACCATGCGCGGAGTCAACCCGCTGGATGATACCTGCTGGCAGTGCGCGACGAGCGAGCGCTGCGGCCGTTTGGTTTTCATTGACCAAGTTCTCTTTAACACTGAACGGCGCGTCGAGCGGTTGATTGATCAGAGTCATTTCATCCAACTCCGTGGCAGTTTCAACCATGGCTTGTGCCAGCGGCGATTGCAGGAGTCGACAGGTCACTTGGTGAAAACTCATGGCGCCGTCGATCCGCTGCCAAAGATCGGCATTGCGAATCGGTCTTTGCATACCAAAATGTTCCCATGTGTACTCGGCTTCACGCCACTCGTTCAATCCATAACGCAATCCTCGCGACACATAGCGACTGGTTGTGACCAGGGTCACTTGACTCGGTTGCTCGAGCGCTTCCAGCCCCCGTACTACGGCCAGCAATGCCAATCGGTCGCGATGCACGTCGGACTCCGAATCAGCTGCTTCCAGCCGTTCGGGACCGTCGAGCCGTTCGAGTACAAAGTGCCAACGGCCAAACCCTTGGTCCGTAATTGCACAGGCTCTCGATTTGCTCAAGCTAGCATCGGTGAACAATAAAAAGTGGGGTTGGTTGACGACCATCTCTGGAACTCCTGCGACTCGGGTGCAATCGCATGTTCTTGTGGTAACCGTGATGCAACAAACCGTTCTTTGCAAGCTTTCAGGTTTTCGCCGGGCATTCGACGTCAGTAGATCAACGTTGGCCACAGAACGCTTGGGGGTAACAGCGATCTGTGCCAGACTGCATGAGGCTCGCTGGATGCGAACGATGCAGCATGTGTTAATTAGGACAACTGACGGAGAACTGTGTGCGACCTTCGAGCATCAGTAGCGGAAACGTTACGAACCCTTGATGTTTCGTATGAATGCAACTGGCAAAATAGTTTGTAGAATCGAACCCCATCCATGGCCGCTGAACGCAGTACCTACATCGCACAGCCAGTATGGATTGTGCTGCGATCATCCTGATTTCAACTGACTGTGATGTAGCTTATCGGCTCTACACGGTGATCCGCACAGCTTTTCTACCCAGCCGAGCTTGCCAAATCGCCAAGGACTTCCCAATGATCAGATTTTAACAGTTGGAACGACGGGTTCTCCAATGTGTCAAGACGCTCCTCCGTCGTGCTACTGCATCCGAGGTGATTTTCCAACCCTCGCGATGATGGGCTATGAGTGCCCGAGCAACTGCTCGTCGACAACGGTTCGCCATTAAGTGTTCTTGGCGAGCAAATGTAGCTGGTTTCGTAAGAAACCAGGGTTCACAAATGTAGCTGGTTTCGTAAGAAACCAGGGTTCACCGGTGACCTTTTTTCCGCGTCCGGTTTCTGACGAAACCAGCTACTCTAGTTTAAATGCCTTCCACCTGAATTATTCGGCCACACAACTTTGTTGCTCCGTTAACCCTATAATCTAAGTCCGTCTTCAAAGCGCCAGTTTGCCAAACTGAGAGATACCCCTGCCATGTCGTTTCCCCATTGTTTCGTGCTGGCACCTCTAGCCTGCATTACGTTGAGCGCAGCGGTGTGGGCTCAAGCCGATCTAACTGCGGTCGCACTCGATCAGAAATTGCCAATTCCAGAGAAACTGGTCGTGCTCACGTTTGACGATTCGGCCAAAAGCCATTTTACCATCGTGCGGCCGCTACTGCTCAAGTACAACTTCGGGGCGACGTTTTTTATCACCGAAGGTTTTGATTTCAAAGAGAACAAACGCGACTATATGACCTGGGAGGAGATCGCTGAGCTCCATCGCAATGGCTTTGAGATCGGCAACCACACACGCGATCACCTGGGTATCAGCGATGCGAATGTTCCTCAACTCGCAGAACAACTCGACGCTATCGCCAGGCTATGTCAAGAGCATGGAATTCCAGCACCCGTCACTTTTGCTTGGCCTGGCAATGCGACTTCGCTGCAAGCGTTTCCGATTTTGAAGGAACACGGCATTCTTTTCGCACGGCGCGGAGGTGCCCCAGAATATCCCTATGAGCATGGGCGCGGGTTCGCCTTCCAGCCCGGAAGCGATCATCCGCTACTGTTGCCATCGGCGGGTGATGCGCGCCCCAAGTGGACGCTCGAAGATTTCATTCGCGCGGCCTCGCAGGCGCGCGACGGTCGCGTGGCTATCCTGCAGTTTCACGGCGCACCCGATACGGCACACAACTGGGTTAGCACCGAGCAGCGGAACTTCGAAGCCTATGTACACTATCTCGCTACTCACGACTACAAGGTCATCCCGCTCCGCGATCTGTCCAACTACCGCAGCACACAAGTCGAACCCGCTGACCCGATGACCATTATTCACGAGCGCCAAAAGGGTTTGATGCCCAACTCCACTACAGCCGGCCACGCCGATGATTTTCCGTTACGGAAGCGTACAATCAGCACCGAGGCCAGCGGCAAGCTGGTGCATCAATATGCACAGCCCATAAATTGGCAAGCCGATCGGACCGCAGTGATTCTGTGCGACGTGTGGGACTATCATCACTCAATCAACGCTGTGCGGCGACTTGAAGAGATGCTGCCTCGCATGAACGCTCTGCTGAAGGAGGCTCGTCAGCGTGGCGCGACTATTATTCACGCACCCAGCGATTGCATGCCAGCGTACGAAAAGCACGCGGCTAGGTTGCGCGCGATGAGCGCACCCCAAACCAACCTTCCCAAAAACATCGCTTCCTGGTGTTCGCGCATTCCCTCGGAGGAAAACGGCTCGCTGAACCAGTATCCGATCGACCAGTCCGATGGCGGCGAAGATGATGATCCGGAAGAACATCGCCAGTGGGCTGCGAAGCTTGTAGCCCTGGGACGTAATCCCGGCATGCCGTGGAAAGCTCAATCGCCCAGTATTGAGATCGACCCTGCCAAAGATTACATCAGCGATCGCGGCGATGAAGTGTGGAGGATTTTGCAGGATCGCCAAATCCGGCACGTCATCTTGTTGGGGGTCCATACGAACATGTGTGTTCTCGGTCGCCCATTCGGATTGCGCCAGCTGACTGCGCAGAAGATGGATGTCGTCTTGCTTCGCGATTTGACCGATTGCATGTACAATCCCAATCGTTGGCCCTACGTCGATCATTTCACAGGTAACGATCTTGTTGTTTCGTACGTTGAACGTTTTATTTGCCCATCGATCACCAGCGACCAGATCCTGGGTGGCCAGCCTCTTCGATTCAAGGGTGACCAGCGTTCTACGCGCGATATGATTTCTGTTGTAGCAGCCAAGCCGAACGAGTGGCGCGTTCACAATATCGGCAAGGTTCCCTTGGACAGTTCAATCTGTACTTCTCCAACAGTGTTCCTGCGCTGTGCAATTCGTTTCCCCAGCGGGTCGCTCGACGAACCCACCACGGTGACTGTTCAGCGACAAGTCACCGGCGCGTGGCTCAATGGCCAGCCGCTTGACGTGAAGCCCACCGACGGAGCCAACGCGCAATTTCAGATTGCTAACGACTTGACGTTTGGGAACGACGACGCGAACTTGCTAGTACTGCAAATCGATCTTGCGGAACTGGATAGCAACTCGGTGCGACCTCCCAAGCTGAAAATGCGGTTAGGAGCGACAGAACTCAACGGCAACTGGGAGTGGAAGGCCGGCTCCGATGCATCCGCTCACAACATCCCGCTCCCCGCCAAATTCGGCATGAGCCCTGACGTTTTCTATACACTCCCTTAGAGGGCTCGGTCGCATCCGGCAGAAGCGACCCACTTTAATCGTTCGTTTTCGTGAGCCGACGGCGTTAGCCGCGGGTTTCGCAGCTCAATTCGAGGAACAGCAAATTGGTCGCTTCCGGCAGTAGCGACCCACTTAGTCACGACCAAGTGTAATTCTTTTGCTTGCGGAAACCGGTTAGCTTCATCGTTCCGTCAGCGTGAATGTCGAGCAACGAGTAACTGTTGTTGTCAGTACCTGAGCCCTCAATCATGGCGGCCAGCGTGCAGTAATGAACACCGTCAACTTCTTTGTAATCGTTCTGATGGCTGTGCCCT
>JAYVHC010000337.1:0-9520 GCA_043771575.1 Planctomycetia bacterium | reverse complement strand
GTGACGCTGTATCTGACGCTCAACGAAGTGGGGCAGACGCTTTTTCATTCAGGAAAGGTTGATAATTTTAGCGTCGTCCGGGCGAAGTATTCGCGACTGTCGAATTTGGAGTAGTATCCGGGGCTGGAGATGTAAACCGTAACGATTTTGACTTTTTCGTTCCAAGAACTTCAGCGGTTGGCTATGATATTTTTAGCAAAACTCTGTAAAAAACCGTTGAAAGCAGATTGATGGCCTCGCGAAAACGCTCCCCAAGACGACCCACTTGTCACCGACAACTCCTAGCCTTCGAAGCCCTCGAAACGCGGCGGCTCTTGGCTTCGGACTGGCAAAACCCTGGTCAGACGTGGGATGTAAATCGCGACTTAACGGTTTCGCCCATCGACGCTCTGCTTGGCATCAATCGACTCAATAGCAGTCTGTCTCGGATTTTTCCAGCGCGGCCAACGAACTCGACGGAGCCCTATTATGACGTCGATGGCAGCGGCTCCCACAATCCGCTGGATGTTTTGCTGGTAATTAATGCGCTCAATCGTCGCGCGCCGACTGTGGCGGTCGAGTTGCTGAGCGATTCAGGAACCGGTGCCGCCGCGCAAGCGGATCGACGTACGGCGGACCTGTCGGTGCACGGTAACATCAGCATGGTTCGCGCAACAGCGCTATGGGGCCGATTCGAAGGTGACACCCAGTGGCATGACTTGACAACTTACTTAGGTACCGATCAGAAGTTCACGATCCAACATGCGGATTTGGTCGAGGCATTAGGCGGCCTGCCGAATGATGGGTTGCTAACGTTGCAGTTTCAACCACGTTTCGGCGTCGGCAATGCGGAAATTGGCAACGAAGTCGATTTGCCGGTGACGCTGGATCAAACGCCCCCTCAATTCAACTTTGCACAGCGGCCAAATTTCCTCGGCGTGATTTCGATGCCGCTAGCAACCGCAATCGAAGTGCCGCTCAACGAGCGCGTGAGTTCCTTCTCACTGGTGGTGCCGAAAATCAGGCTGTTCGACACAACTTTCAATAGTTTGCAAGGCGCGCCTCAAGAGTTGACACCGCGCGGCGTTTCACTGTCTAGCGACGGGCGGTTTCTGATAATCGAGCCGCCGACCAATTCAGCGTCGACCAGTTATCTGGTCTTTGTTGAGGAAGGTGCCTTCGAAGACCTCGCGGGTAACTTAAATGTAGCCTTCGATACGCTCGCTAACCATTTCAGCGGTGCTTCCCAAACCCCATTAACGTTCGCTCAGCGGATCGACGTCTCTTCGACGCAACGTGTTGTTAAAGAATTTACGTTCGATCTTGCCAGCCCAGACCTTTTCATATTGGCTGGACTAAATGCCACCCAAGAAGTGCAGTTGGATTTGTTTTCGCCTAGCGGTCGGCTCGTACGGAATTGGACGATCGAGACAGCGGGCGGTTCGCTCGGTCTAGGCAGCCAGAACTGGGGCATGTTGACAGAGTTGGGTAAGTACACTTTGCGAGTGGCTATGCCGGCCACGAATGAAGTGAGTTTCAAAGCGCTATCGTCAAAACAGCTTACAAGTGTTCCAGCGAACTTGCAGTTGCAGGGCACGTTTACCTGGACCGAGTCGCAGGCGTTTAACTTGAACGTCACGAATCAAGATCGCATTTATTTCGAAAACAAACTCAATCCGCAGACTCCGTTTCGGGTCACCTTGCTGACGCAATACGGACAAGCAGTGAATTCCACGGACCTCCAACACGGCGATAAGGTCTTTACGGTGCCGAGTGCTGGTCGCTACATTGCCTTGATCGAGTCCTTAACAACCCTACGTCCGGATTCCTATAACTATACGTTACACTTGAGTCAGACGGCCATGCAGCCGCTCACCCTTGGGCAGTTCCAACAGAATACGCTTGTCACTCCGGGTCAACAGGTGTTCTATACCTTCGCTGCTCAAGCAGCGCGCACCTACACCTTGGACATTGAGTCGGAATTTGGTGATGTTGTGATCGCCCTGCCAGGGATTCTTCAAAACAATCAAGCTGGTGCGTATGCGGTCGAGGAATCCGGTGATGGCTTTGTTCAGCTCGCCTTCAATCGCGCTGACATTCCGTCCACCTTGTCGCGATTTCGTTTGGTCGAATCCGTTACTGCGGTCACGCCACCGCAAACCGAGACCATTCATACTGAACCGTTGCAACAAGGAGTCACGCAGCGAACCATTCAGTTGGAACTGGAAAGCTATGAATTTACTTTCACTGGGACCACGGGCGAACTGTTCGCGCTGCGCGAACTCAATCCGAGGGAGACTAACGTGGTGCGGTTGCTAGCGCCGACCGGATCAGAAGTCCAGCCCACCGAGCAGACTGATACCTTGCGCGTTTATCGCATTCCGTACAGTGGGAAATATCGCTTGCGAGCCTTTGGGAGTATCGGTACGGAGGTTTCTTTTCAATGGCAAAAGCTCGCTACAACTACACTGCTAGCTGCCTCGGCCACTATGCATGGAAACATTCCACTGGAGTCGTTCGCAGCCTATCGCTTTGTTGCGAATAACGCGCGATTCTACGTTTACCCGTTAGCGGATGCAGTGAATTTGAGTTGGCGGCTCATCGATGACAACGGCCACATCGTGGCCAACACTGATTTCAATCAGACGTTGGATATTCGAGTAACGGTGGGGCGTTCGTATACTTTGGTAGTTGAGAAGCAGGACGCATTTTCATCGGATCAATTTGACTTTAAGCGATTGGTTCCGGCAAGCACTGCGCGAACCGGTACGGTAGGTACCGCGATTACCGGCAATTTGACAGCTCGGGGTGCTCGCGTTGTGGTCGAGCTATCGCTGGTCGCGGGACAACTGCTCAAACTGACTTCTAATCTTGACCCTACATTGGCGCGCGTACGTTGGTTGGACTTTACGAATAACGAATCGGACGGTCCGCTCGAAATCGATCCTAGTGCTCCAGTGCTTATTGGCAGCACACGCAAGTACCAGGTTGAAATCCAGAACTTGACCGACGCAGCCGTCGCATATTCCATCAAATTCGAATCTATTCAAAAGCCGCTTTCGCCTCCGAGCATATTGG
This sequence comes from Planctomycetia bacterium, assembly GCA_043771575.1. Taxonomy (GTDB): domain Bacteria; phylum Planctomycetota; class Planctomycetia; order Pirellulales; family Pirellulaceae; genus Aureliella. The sequence continues at coordinate 6,463 of JAYVHC010000337.1, read as the reverse complement.
TCGGCTTTGATCAGATTCACAGCGGTAATGTCAGCACAGCTACACAAACCTTTATGTTCGATGTAACTGCGGGTTCTTACTTCATGTTCGATTGGTTGCTCGCAGAAAACCCGAACTTACGAATCGACATCACAGATCCGTCAGGCAAAACCACTTCGCGCGCGTCCGGCACCGACTCTTCCTTAGCGCTGGCCGACGTTGCTGGCGTCATCAAGGTGCAGCTGACGAATTTTGATGTTACCGATCAAGCGTTTTCATTTCGTATGATTAGTCCGTCGTCAGGCGAAACGATTTCATTAGGGACGAAGAAGTCTGCATCTGTGATACCATTTGGCAACGCGTTCTTCAAAGTTTCCCTTAGCAACCCTACAGAAGTCTTCTTGCAGTCCACTACTGTAGCGGATAACTCCACGTTTCTCTTCCGACTCGGGTCAAACGATCCGTTCGGAACGCCATTCGAAGGACCGTTTATTAACGCTCAGTTCTTGACGGGCGAGGCGTTCGTGTGGGCCAGCAACTTGACTGGAGCGGCTTACCAGACCGATTTCACGGCCTTCAATGTTGCCACGCTGACTGAGTCGCCTTTGAATACGCCGATCATTTTGCAAACGGTTCCCGCTATTAACTATCTGCTGCCATTTAAGACAACCGTTGCCAACACAATTATTGGTGCCACTGGATTCGCAGTCTTCGACCAGGCGGGCACACTGCTTGAAACGATCCTCGAAGGGACGGCTTATCAATTGAAACAGCCGGGCGATTATCGCGCGGTGATTTTCGCTTCTGGCACAACAACGCAGATCGAATTGCATACGCAAGTTGAAACTAACGCGACGGCAACTTTGGCCAGTCCGATCAGCAGCGAGATTGCGAAAGTGGGCGACGTAAAGCGCTATTCAATCGCGCTCACAGCGGGCTCTCCCATCTTGCTTAGTCTACAGATGTCGCAGGGTGGATTCGTGCGTTGGATCGCTCCCAATGGCGAAGTTGTCTCGCCACCGCGTAGCGGATCAACGGTTGTGCCAGTTTACTCAACCGGCACGTATCAATTGGAGCTTTACAGTGGAGCGAACGCAGCCGAGTTCTTGCTGGAACTCAACGACCTCAGCCAAGCCAGCGCCGTCTCACGTGGCTCGCTCACCGGAAACACGGGGGCGGGCTTGATCGAAATCAACCGCCTAGTAGCTACTCCAAAGCAGTTACTTGAATTGAAAGATGCTTCGGAACGGCAAGTGCAGTTGACGATCGTCGATCGCCTTGGAAATCCCCTGTCGCAAGTTAGCTTTGCAAATAGATTGTTTAGTCCGCTGCCGGACGATGGAGTAGCTTACATTCTGGTCCAGTCTCTCCCAGGCGACACAGCGGTTGATTTCACTTACTTCGTCGACCTAGTGACCACACAAACGCAAGCCGCTACGCTCGGGCAACCGATATCGGGATCGCTCGCCTCACGCTTGGACGGCAGAATCTATACTTTTCAAGTCACCCAGCCGACCTGGTTGCGCGTGGCTAGTTCAACGACGGAGTCTGCGTTGCTCGTACTACACATGGCCGATGGGTCGTTGAGAAGCAGCCCAGAAGGTTTTTTTGAGTTAGTGTTGGCCGGCAATTACGAAGTGCATATCTATAACGACTCACGGTCACCCAACGCCTTCACGTTGACCATCGATCTGCTAAACCAGACTTCAGTTGTGCCGCTGAATCAGACGACCACCATCAATAAGTCAGGAAGATATCGACTGGATGTAGCCGCAACGGGTCGTTTCGAATTGCAGCTTCAGAACAGTAGCAACGGGTCGCTTTCGACGAGCGAATTGAAGATTACAGATTTGCATGGCAACGAAGTGAATTTTAACCCTCGCGGCACCCTTGACGCGGGCAGTTACTGGGTCAATTTCAACAAAGCCAGCACTTTGCCGGCGGGCGACTACAAATTAAAGGTCGCTTCGATTACCACCAGTGAGTCCAACTTGGCTGTCGGCGCGCTCGGCGAATTCACGTTGAGTGCGAATGGCTTGCAAGAGCAACTGGTCACGGTTCATCTTGTCCCCGGCATGCGTTTGTTGATTGATGAGCTGGAATTGGGTAGCAGCGGAAAGGTTGAGGTACGTTTCAATAGCGGCGCGCTTGGAGAATGGACGTCGGTCGACCAACTGTCGCCGATCCTAATGGGCGCGACCGGTGACGAGACGCTACAGTTTCGAATTAGCGGTTCCGGCTTGGTCCGCTTGCATGTGGTCGACCTAAACGCTGCCGCAGCGTTGACCCTGGGTTCCTCGGCCAGCGTTGCTCTCAGCACGCGTCGGCGCGGCCAAGCTTGGCTGATTGACGGCAACATCGGCGACGTCATCGACTTCATTAATGACTCCGCGATCGATAGTCCGTCGCAATGGATGATCATTGATGAAACCGGCCGAAGTGTCGGACAAGCAGTTAATCAGCCGATCAATTTTGCGATCGTCAATCGGCAACGATTTGCGTTAGTTGTGATCGCCACCGAGCCGCTAACCTCGACCCTCAATGTGCCGTTTCACTCCGTCGTTTCCTAATTGGAAAGCGTCACTTTATGCTAAACACCGGGAATACAAGCCCGAAGCGCAAGCGCGTGAATTCTCGCAACTCATTCATTCGCTTGCGCTTCGGGCGTGTACTACGCAATCACATGGCGCTGTTAAGCTAGAACTTCCAACGAAATTCGATTCGGTTGCCATAAATGTCTTCGGAGTTGCGAAGCCAACCGTACATGCTATCGGCGCGGAAGATCCAGCGATGGCTGAGCGGCTTTTGGTAGCGAACACCAGCGGCATATTGGTCGCCGAGTGCACCGCGAAACTGCGGGTTGCCAGTTGCGGCCAAAGCAGCTAGCTCCATGACCAACTGTTGCGAGAAATTGTTACCCAGTATGTTTAAACCCAACGCGGCTCCGTAGGTATTGTTGCCAGTCGCGTCTAGTGTCGGATAGGCAGTGAGCCCGTCGGTTTCAAAGTTGATGCCAGTGTTGCGCAGGATTCCGCCTGAGCCCGCAGCCCGCGCGACGCTCTGCGGTTTGCCTGAACCATAGAAAAAGTTCGCATAGGGTACAAAGTAATTAGGATTAGCGGTGATCAACGAATTCTCTAGCAAGAACAGATATCCGTCTGCCGTGCGCTGGTCGCTTGGCAATGCTTGACCGAAGTTCGCGAGGAATCGCACTGAATTCGAAAGACGCGAAAAATAGCGGCGGGTGAAGCTGAGCGATGTGTTGTGGTAACTGCGATGGCCACCCACGTCATCGTGAATGAAGGCGTAGTCGGCTTCGATGTATCCGCCATAGGCCTCGATGAACCATGCGCTACCAAACACCTCCGCGGCGTTATTGTCACCTTTGAATGCATCGGTCGTTACTTGATCTGTAAGCGCGAACAGGGACACTTCATAATTCGGCCACTTGAGCGCGGCGCTATGCTGGGTTGGGATGGCGCAGGCGGCACCGATCATGGCGTCCTCCATCCAAATGCCGTTCTGATAAACCAGCGGCATCAACCCCAACGAGAATGGCAAATCGAACGGCGAATAAGTCCCCTCGCGACCACCTAGGATCGCTCCCGCGTCCCCCTCGAAGAATAATGTATCGAGCCGAATATCGGTGCGGTCGACGAATTCAATGTTCTTGCTGTTACTGAAGTCGAGGCGCGTTACATCGTTTGTACGGTCTAGCGGCCCCATGAAGGCATGCAGTCGTTCAGTCGCGGTAAATTGCAGGTCCATGTCGAGATTTAGTCGGTGAGCCCAACTGCGAGCAGCGCCTTTTTGATTCTCATTGACTGCTAATCCCGTACGATAGTCACCATATACATAAAAATGCGGCATCAAAAGGTTCGTTTCACCGAACAAGAATGAACTTGCTGGCGGATACAGGCCGGGCGTATAGAGCGGTCGCCCCAACTCGACCCAAGGCCGCTGCGTCGCAACCGGAGTCTTGCCACGATAGACCATCAAGTCGGCATACGGATCAACCGGCAAGGGCGGCAAGGACAGTGGTGCGAAATCGGCTCCGCTATAAGGAATCTCGCGCCCATTACAACTGAACTGGACCGAGTTCTGCGGCGGGAAAAAAAAGGATGGCAACGTAGTTTTGTTGGCTGAGTCCGAAGCGGCCGACTTGGAAGCTTGAATTGTAGGTTGAGCGATGTTTTGGGTTTGCGAACCTGTCGATCCACTGTATCTTGTCGAATCTTCGTCTAGCACAGCTGACGCTCCCGCTCCAGGTACAGCCAGTTCACTTGCAAGCGCTTCCGTTAGGATGTCAGGCTTCCACTGCGTAGAGGGTTGCCGAATATACGACCGCCCGGATGGTATCTTCGAGGTAGAATCAGTCAGGGGCCTCTCAACGACGGGCGTAGAATCCATCAGACGCGGACTCTCTGTCTGCGTGTACGCGAGCGACGCGTTGAGCGCTGCCCCGAAAAAGAACGTCGCCGCAGCGAATTTTCTGTGTTTGGATTTACAGCGATTCACCAGTTAAATCGCCCCGTATATTGTCTGACGCACATTTGCTTTCTCAATTGATCATCGTAATAACGTGACCCGAGTGGAACTCTTAGCGAATTTCGAACTCGACCGAATGCTGAGCGATTTCAAGCGATTGTTCCAGCATTCGGCGTTGCATCTCCAACGTGGCATCACAGAATCGCATAAAGTACAGCGGTTCTATCCGACTGCGCAGGCGGACGCTCAGCCGATAGGACCCCGGTCGCTGAATCAACTCAGCGGGAACTCGATAGTTCGCTTGGCTTGCACCCAGTGGCGGAATCGAGTGCGCTTCCATGCGGATTGTCGGCGGATGATTCAGCACCGTGGTCGGTTGTGCTCCAGGGCGAATGAATGGCAACTGGTCAGTATCGATATTGAATGGTAAACACAATTCGCGATCAGTCCCTTTAACTCCCGTAATCAAGAACTTGGTCTGCAAGTTAAACAACTGATGATCGGCTGGAATACGACCGCTTGTCACCATCTCGGAATTCAAATCGCACAAATCTCCATTGCAATCTAACTGGCCCGATTCCCATAGCCAACGACCGTCCGGTCCTGTAAGCACAGTATTGAGCCAAAGTTGCGGCTGCGCTCCGAGCGATCCGGTCGGGAGGTTGTGTCCGTCGCTGTTATTGTTGACGATATAATGGAAATTCAGGGCCTGACCTGAGCGCGGCGATTCACTGAAGAAGGGACCATCGACGTGCGTAGCGGCGGCCATTACTGCCGACGATGAAGCTCGCTTGATGTCCAGCAGTTGCATGTTTTCGTCAAGCACCTTGCGTGCATCTTTGCGCTCATCGACAGTCTTCCAAGCCTCTGGGAAGTTGGCTTGAATCTGCTTGTTAGACACTGCCTTTTCGAACTCTGCGGTACCCCAACCTGCGCGCCAATCAAACTGCATCCATTGATCGAGATTCCAGCGCCAGGCTTTTTCGTTGTGTGGGAATAAACCTGGATGAGCGATCGACTGACCGGGTCCGTAGAACAGATGACTCGAATGCTTGCGATTGTTATTAACGGTTTTTCCATTTATTTCCGCCGCTGCACCGATGGGATAGCCAAGCGCCTTGCCAGGCACCGAGCCCATATGACAATCCTGACAACTGACCCCTTTTTTGCAGGCGGGACTTGCGCGGTACTGTGCCCACACGACTTCCAGAGCGATACCGGGATAAACTGAAACTTGATGACACGAAGCGCAAAACGAACTATGCGAGAGCTGTTCGAATTGAATAGCTGTGTGATGAATCACTTTCCCCGGCCTTTTATCTTGCGGGTCAAGCTTGATTTTCAGATTGTCTTTGTCAGCAATCGCACGGGCTACTCCGCTTCCGTCGAAGGAGCCGTAAACCGCTTGGGTAGCGTCGCCTGGTTCAATGCGCCGCTCACCATTCGTGCGGCCATATTGCTCCTTCACTCGATGGCACGCCACACAAGTGATCCCTTCACGGATAATGGGTGGCGCATCGGCGTAGGAGCCATAACGCGGAAAGTTCAACTGGATCGCCACCGGCGCGTGGCACCGAATGCAAAACGTGCCAATCGTACCGCTCGACAACGCGTTGATCTTCTGCTCGAACTTTTGGAACATGGGCGAAATTGTGGCATACGCATGCGAACTGACTCGCCACTCGTCATAGATCTTTTGATGGCACTTCGCACAAGTTATGGCTGCTGGATAGCAGTCACCCGCAAACGCTTCCGCGTGCGGATCTTGGCCCGGCATCAGTCCGGCACGGAGCGGTTTATCGGGACCGTGGTTTGCGCCTGACAATTGGTTGCCTTGGCTCACTGGGCCCATGCCTTCGAGCACGGAGGGATCACGCTTGATCGGGCCCATGTTGAGTAAATCGTCATCGCCACCCGCGCCCTTACCTTCCAGCAGGTCATCGCCGCTAGAAGTCAACAGGTGCCGCAGTCGTGTTGGCTCGGTCTGAAATGAAGG
>JAYVHC010000336.1:0-7330 GCA_043771575.1 Planctomycetia bacterium | reverse complement strand
CCCCCCCTGTTCGGTGGCAACTCGCCTGCCAGCAGTTGGCAAAGCGGACAGTGGTTGAACTCGACAATGAACCAGCCTGCAGACTGGCGATTGGGAATTCGAGTTAACAACACTGAGACCGGCGTGTTGGTGACCGACGTGACACCCGGATCTGCAGGTGCGAGAGCTCGACTGGAGCGGGAGGATTTAATTATTGCAGTAGGCGGCTATCAAGTCGGAATGATCGACGGACTGCTTTATGACTTGGGCGATGAATTGCGTCGACGCGCCGATGCGACTGGCGCGGTGTCGATGCTTGTGCAAGATCACAACAATGGCAGAATCGCAAACGTTCGCGTGCAACTCGACGGCAATACCACGTCGCTGAACGGTGAGTTGGTTTATCGGGAACGCTTGCCCTTGCAAAGTGATTCCATCGTGAACGTGAAAATCGTGAACGTCACTCGACCCTATGCCGCAGTGCGCAACGGCGAAGTCAGTTTCCGACCGACCAGCGCCAATTCAATTCCCTTTGAAATTGCCTACGATGCGAATTACATCATGCCGGACGACACTTATGAAGTCCGAGCCAGCATCGTTTCAGGCGGCCGCGAGATTCTGCAATCAGTACAATCGCAACCTGTAATTACACGCGGCAATCCGACACAGGTGCGTTTGATAATGGCTTCCAGCGCGCCCCCACTGGCTGCCAATCCAGGTTCATCGGTGGTCACGGCGGGCTATCCCAATTACAACACCGCTACCGACCAAATCACCAAGATCTATCACGATTATTTGGGACGCAATCCAACGAACGGAGAATTGGCGGCTTTGCAGTTCGCACCTAACATGCAGACCAAGTTGAGCAAGTTGCCGGTCGAGTTGATGGCCCAACAAGAGTTTTATGATCGAACTGGCAACAATAACCAAGTTTGGTTGCAAACCGTCTTCACAACCATCGTGGGCCACCCACCCACGCAAGCTGAATATGATCAGTGGACTAGGCGCTTCGCCGATTTGGGTTACTCGCGAACGAGGTTACTCGATCAGCTTTATACTGTTGCTCCCAAGCGTTGATCGAACGAAACTAGTTGAGAAAAAAAAGCGTCGTTTAACCGCGTGGGCATCGCCCCCGCGATTCAAAGTGGAGAAGAGCGGTGGGTGCGAAGGAATTCCGAGATCGCGTGCTCGAGATTCTGCGTAGGGAATTCCCAAACGAAGAGTTCGCGGTCGATGATCGCGCGGAAGTGATTGCATGGAAAGAAGCAGAGTTCGGACTGCATTCACTGCACGCTGACGCTGTTCGATTGGGCGTGACCGACGAACAGCTTCGCGAAGCTGTGGTGACGCATTTCGACAAAGTGATTAAGATGGCGGAGCTTGGAAAGCTGGTCGTGCCATCTGACTGGGAGGTGGCTCGTGAACGCGTGCGTTTACAATTAATGCCTGCCAATTTGATTCGCGAGGGGATCAGCATTGCCTATCCGTTGCTCGATGAAGTCGTCGTCAGCGTGGTAATCGATTCACCGCACGGATACGCTTATGTCCGCCATGAGGATCTTGCCAAGTGGAACATGTCACTTTTCGATTTGTACGAAATTGCATGCGAGAACCTCAAGCAGGCGTCGGAGGGGATTGAAATCTCGTTCATCGATGGCCCGCCTTCGATGATTGTTTTGCAGACGCAGGATGGTTACGACGCTGCCCGCGTGCTGCTCCCCGAATTCCGACAGTTTGCCGCAGTGCGGCTGGGAACGCCCTTTTTTGCCGCGATTCCTAACCGCGACTTCCTCATCCTGTGGTCTCAATCCGAGGACTCGTCGTTTCATGAACAAATTAAGAACCAAGTACGCGTTGACACCGCCTCACAATCTCATCCATTAACCAGCACGATTCTAGTTGTGACGGAGGAGAAGATCCGCATTGCGCGGTGAGCAATTATCTCAACCGCTCCGAAGACGGCGACAGCACGACGCTCGGGAATAAGCTAAAATGGAGGGATTGTTGACACTCTTCGGCCCGTTAGGCACGCAATTAAACGAAAGCGTGACCTCGCGGAACAGGACTAACTTGGTGGTGTTGGCCGAGAAGTGTCGAATTGTTCGTGCCAACCTGTTATCCCACCAGAATGGAATGCACCTATGCAAGCCAAGTCGCTGTTGACGATTCTCATTGTAACCATGAGCTGTGTCTCTCCAAACGCCGCACATGCTTTCCAGTGGCAAGTTGGCTTCGCAAAAACCGATGTCACGCCTGGGGAACCCATCCGGTTGAGCGGCTATGCGAGTCGCGGACAGGCGTTTGATTCGGTGGCGGACCCGCTCCACGCTCGAGCTATGGCGATTGTGCCGGATGGACAACTCCAATCTTCCGCAGTGGTTATCGTCTCGATCGATAGTATCGCAGTGACCGCTTCCATGACCCTCGACGTGGCGACTTGGGCTGCTGAGAAATTTGGGATCGAGCGTAGCCGCTTGGTCCTGTGCAGCACGCATTCGCACGCTGCACCGCATCTCGCCAACGGATTGAACAACCTTTACTCGACGCCCTTGACTAGTGAAGAGACACAACGCATCCAAAATTATACGGACCAGTTGATTGCAAAACTAAAACAAACCATCGCAGCTGCTTTCAACGTTGCCAAGCCAGCAAAGTTGAGTATCGCCACGACAACTGCAAACTTCGCAACGCAACGTCGCACGATTCGCGAAGGCAAGTGGGCTGGTTTCGGTGAAACACCTGAAGGAGCCTGTGATCGACGCGTGCGCGTGCTGGAGTGTAGATCGATGGACGATAAAGTGCTCGGTGGAGCCTACATGTACGCTTGTCACTGCACTACGCTGGGAGGTGATTTCAATCAGGTCAGTGGCGACTGGGCAGGTTTGTCGGCTAGCCGATTGGAAGCGATCTATCCCCAAGCCGTCTTCTTACCCGTGATCGGCTGCGGAGCGGATGCCAATCCAAAACCTCGAACGGGCTATCAGTTTGCTGAACAACACGCCTCTGAGTTGGTCGACAGCGTGCAGAAGGCGTTGCACGGTGAACGCACACCGCTGACCGTTGCGCCGCAGACTCACTTCGGATACGCCGGACTTGCGCCGGTGTTGCCCAGCCCGGAAGACATCGAGGCTCGGGCGAAGAGTGACAACCCAAATCAGCGGCGCTGGGCTGAACACATGACGGCCACTCGGGCAGCGATGGGACGATTACCAGAGACCGTCCCAATGCCGATTCATGCGTGGCAGTTCGGTGACCAACTTACGTGGATTTTCCTAGGCGGGGAGGTGGTTTCTGAATATCAAATGGCCATCGAAAAACGGTTGGCAGGAACCCAGACTTGGGTCGCTGCCTACGTTGACGATGTGTTCGCTTATGTAGCTAGTGAACGCATGCGCGCCGAAGGTGGCTACGAAGTAGATGATTCGATGATTTATTATCTGCAACCTGGTCGGTGGCAAGCCGGAACACAAGAGCTGATCGAACGCCGCGTTGAAGAACTATTGCACGAAACACAGGCGGAAGGCGAACCGCTGAACGCCGCTGAGGCATTGCAATCGATTCGAGTGCCCGATGGTTTTCGTGTCGAATTAATTGCGTCCGAGCCGATGGTGAAAGATCCAATCAATGTGGCGTTTTCTCCCGACGGCAGCGCTTGGGTCGTGGAGATGGCTGATTACCCGTTGGGCAGCGGCGAAGGTGGCCGGATCAAGCGTTTGCGGGATACCGATGGTAACGGAACGTTGGATTCCGTCGAGTTGTTCCTAACAGGTTTATCCTATCCGACCAGCGTGATGCCGTGGCGCGATGGTGCGATTGTAATCGCAGCGCCGGATGTTTTGTTCGCGCGCGACACCAGCGGGGATGGAGTTGCCGATGAACGCGAAGTGCTTTTGACAGGTATCGCGGAATCGAATCCACAACACCGCGCTAGCGGCTTTGCAGTGGGTCTGGACGGTTGGCTGAATTTCACTTCGGGCGAATCGACGAAGGAGTTGGTTAGTCATCGAGCGAACAAAACTTACTCCGTGCAACATCACGACATCGCATGGAACCCTGATACGGGCGAGCTGCGTGCGACAGCTGGCGATACGCAATACATCCGCGCTCGCGACGATTTTGGCAACTGGTTCGGTAACTCGAATAGTTACCCGATGTATCAGTTCGTCGTCGACAGTCGCTATCAGACGGCGGCATCGATCGCCGGCGATTCGAAGCAACATCTTTTGACGCCTGCGGTGGCACCGCCCGTCTTCCCGCGCAGCCGCACCGTCGATCGCTTCAATGATCTATTCGCTTTCAATCGATTCACCAGTGCTTGTAGCAGCATGATTGTGCGCACGCCGGGACTTGGCCAAGAAATGCTGGGCGCTGCGCTGGTGTGCGAACCTGTTCATAACCTCGTTGCACGATTTCAAGTCAAACCGGCGGGCAGCAGCTTCGTGGGTGAACGCTTTGAAGCCGACAAGAGTTTTGACTTTTTTACGTCGACAGACCCCTTTTGTCGGCCAGTTCGCGCCGTCAATGCTCCCGATGGAACCGTGTGGATTCTCGACATGTCGCGGCAGGTGATCGAGCATCCCGAGTGGATTCCGACCGCATGGCAGGAGCGTTTGAATGTTCGTAGCGGTGAGAAATTGGGCCGTATTTATCGTGTTTATCACGAGGGTTTCTCACCGAAACCTCTTGCACCCGTCGTCTCGAAACCGCATGACCTAAGGTCGACGGAGTTGCTGCCCAAATTGGCAAGCGATAACGGTGCGATACGCGAATTGGCCCAGTTGACGCTGATGTGGAGCGACAAGAAAGCAGAGTCTCCCGACACAGTTGCTATTGCTACTGGGTTGCACCGCCTGGCCTTCGAACATCCCAATCCAGCGGTCCGAGCTGCGGCGCTCGGTTGTCTAACGTCAATCGACGCACTTGCAGCCTCCGATCTCATTTCGGCGTTGGATGATCGCGATCCGCGCGTGGTGCGTGTAGCGCTAGAGCTCTCCGAGCCGCTACTGGGCAGCTCGGATCCAAGCACAGCGGAACTGCGAAAACAAATCGTTGCATCCGCCGAGAAAGACCGCGGACCTCAAGTTGACTTGCAATGGTTGTTAACGACTTTGGCTCTAACGCCGTCGGAGACCGAAGATAAGCTTGCCACCGTGGCAGCCCGCTCCATCGAAAACTCTTGGATCATTCGCAGCCTTTCGCTGTGCCAAGATCCGGCACAGGCCAAACAACTCTGTGCAGGCTTGCTGAGTGCGGCCAGACGACCCAGTGGGTTGCCAAATAGTGTCTTCGCGGACATACAGCAATGTACGAGTCGACTATGGTCTCGCTTAGGGCCGGACTCGCAATCGAGTTTGTTGAACGAGCATTTCGGTGTATTGCCAGCCAACTCGAATAGCGCGTTGACTCCCCCGCAGTTATTACTCCTGACCGCTTACAGTGAATCGAAAGGGGACGCAAAGCCAGATAAGGCCAGGCAAGCTGTGGATTTGGTGTTGCGAAAAATTACGGAGAATTCGCTTGTGCGAATGATGAACGAGGATGCCCCCGAGGCCGAACGATTAGTGCTGATCAACTTGCTGGGCTGCGGACTGGTGGCTGAAGAGCAATCGTTGCAGGCGGTCGCGAAACTGGTCGATGCTCGGCAGCTGCCTTCGGTGCAAGAAGCTGCGTTGCTTGCCGCGCGTCGAATCAACTCCGCGCAGGTCGGCGCGATGCTTATCCAGCTTTGGCCGCGGTTGACCGCTGAAGCCCGCTCGGTCGCTGCGACCAGCCTGTTGACTCGCAAGCCGTGGGTTGAACAATTGGTTGCAGCGCTCGAAAAGGGTGACATTAAACCCACCGACCTGGACGTCGCCACCGGCCAACAACTGAAGAGCTACGGAGATCGCAAAATTCGAACACGTTGTGAACTCGTTTTTGGCAAACCGACTGCTCGAGCGTCGGTGGTGACACAATTCATGTCCGAGATGCCGAAGAATGCCAAGCCGGAAGACGGCAAACAATCCTTTGCAGACAATTGTGCCGTGTGCCATCGACCAGCGGAAGGCAAGCCGCTTGTCGGTCCGTCGATCGATAACTTGGGACACTGGTCGGTTGAGCAATGGGTGACAGCGATCTTGGATCCCAACCGGGCAATAGAACCAAAGTTTCATCACTACATCGTATTGACCGTCGACGGGCAAGTATTAGCTGGAGTGATACAGCAGCGAACTGCCCAAAGTGTCCGACTCGCAGCCGTAGATGGAAGCGAGCGCGAAGTCGCCCTGGCTAACATCGAGGAAATTCGTGATACGGGCGTTTCCCTGATGCCAGAAGGATTGGAAACGAAGCTTACGCCGGAAAAATTGGCTGCTTTGATTGCTTTTTTGCGTTCACGGTAACGCCACCAGTCAAGCATCGCAGTGCCTCTTTGACACTTTGCCGCTATGCCACCTATACTTTGCATGGCGCGCGAGTTCCCAGCTAACATTTCTGGTCTGAAAGGACTGTTGAATGAATAAATATGGTGCATTGTGTGATGAAACCTACGTAAACATGCACCTCAGTACAGAAATGGATTTACCCACGAATCGAGAATCAGTCCTAAATTTCTTTGAGCAAGTGCAGCGACGGTTCCCGGCCATGTCGAATTTCTCGGCTCGTGAACGCGGCGAGTTTACGTTGGAAGAAGACAAAGAGTCGGGGCACTATCGGTGGGTTTCGATTGAGCCTAAACGGCTCAGCAGCGGTGTCGTGAATGCACCGACTATGGAAGATGCCGTCGCGCAGCATCGGTCAGTGCTCGAATTGATTCCCTTCTCGCTGTCGATCAGCCACCTCGATTGCGAGTCGCTGAACTATACGATGGGTTTTGATTACAACTATCGCGGCAACCAAAACGAATTGCTCGCCGAAGCGCTCGGCATGATGCCCGCTATGGAGCGTCTTGCCGAGATCAGCGGCACTTCGATTCTGGGATTCGAGCCTGCGATACAATTGGCACTTGACGACGAATGCCAGACTCAGTGTAGGCTGGCGTTTGAAACTCGCACCACTGCTTATCAAGTGCGCAGCGGCGAATATGGCGAGGAGCAATTGAGCGTGTACCTTACGCTACGTCGTTACGATAGCCTCGGCGCGAATGAGGACTTTGCTGACGAGCTCACGCGATTGGCAGGTATTTGCGAGAAAATGGTCGACGAATATCTGGTGGAAAACGTCCTGCGTCCGCTCCAGCAAACGATTGCGCTGAAGTAAACCTGTCTGCAACTCCCTTCGAGGCTGTGATTTTGTGAATCGTGGCCGAGTTGCTTCGCAACTCGGAGCCATTGTCTGCATAGCATCCTTCGTGAGCCTAGTCGAGTCGCGGAGC